>JALRJW010000357.1 GCA_023268955.1 Aliarcobacter sp.
TGCCCATCCCTGATCTCAATAGTACGATCGCATCTATTTGCAATTGTATTATCATGAGTTACCATTACAAGAGATGTTTGACTTTTCTTTGTATAGTCAAATAGTAAGTCAATCATGCTTTCCGAGTTTGCACTATCAAGATTTTTATCAATACAAAATTGTTTAATATGAGGTGCTGTTAATATCTGTTTTCTACCAACTTTTTTATCAGGTTGTGTAAATAATCCAACTAATTCATAGTTTTTATTATTTAAAATCTCTTCAAAAATTTTAGTAGCATAATCAGGCGTACCCATAAACAATATTTTTTTCAAAATCTCAATCCTTTTTTTTAATTTTTTGGTTTAAAAATTGTTCCACCAGCATGGTTTTCATTGTATAAAAACTCATAGGCATTTGTTAAATCAAACCCTGAAGATAAAAACATTGGAATATTTCTGTTCATTAAAAAATCAGCTGCTTTTAACTTTGTTACAATTCCACCTGTTGCAAACTCAGAGTTTGCCGTTTGTTTCATTTGTAATTCAGATGGTTCAATAAAATCAACTGTTTTTAATAATTTTGCATCATCGCACTCTTTTGGATTTTTGTCATAAAAACCATCTATGTCAGATAATATTGCTAAAATATCTGCTTTAAAATGATATGCAACATGTGCTGCTAATTGGTCATTGTCTCCAAAAACTAACTCTTCAGTTGCTATAACATCATTTTCATTTATGATAGGAAGAACTTTATTTTGCAATAAAATTTCCATAACATTTTGAGCATTAGCTGATCTTTTTCTAGAATCAAAATCATCGGCAATAAAAAGCATCTGAGCACACACAATATTATGTGTTTTAAATCTTTTTTTATAATTTTTCAATAAAAGAGGTTGACCAATTGCAGCTAATGCTTGTTTATTTGCCAATACTTTTTTATCTAGTTGTATAGAAGTATACCCAGCACCAACAGCACCTGATGATACTAAGATTACTTCATAATTTTTTTCATTTTTTAATTTAGCGATTAAATCAACTAAATTTTCTAATCTATCTAACGCTAACTTTCCATCTTGCGTTAAAACAGCAGTTCCAACTTTTATAACTACTCTTTTCATTTATTTATTCCGCTATTTATTTTGTTCAATTAAATTATATAAAGCAAATTTCAAAGGTTTAATATTTTCACTTGTTAAAGATGAAATTGGCAATACGAAATATGGTTTTGAAGCATCATATTTATTGTATATTAAATCTTGAATAAAATATGGATAAGTTTTATCAAAACCAAACTCATTTTCATTTGATGTTTCTAAGCCAATTTCATCAATGAATTTTTTAATATCAGCTTCTAAATCTTCCCCATAATATCCATCAATCTTAGTTAATACAATCGCATAATTTCTTGTAGATAAATCATTAGAGAATTTTTTTAATTCCTCTTTTAAAACTTTGTATTGATCAATCATTGTTCTATAATTTGCAACATCAATTGTAAATAACAATGTTTTTGTTCTTTCAATATGTTTTAAAAACTCTAAACCTAAACCTCTACCATCACTTGCACCATCAATAATACCTGGAATATCAGCCATTACAAATGAATTATATTCACCAACTTCAACTACACCTAATTTTGGTGTTAAAGTTGTAAATTCATAATTTGCTACTTCTGGTGTTGCATTTGATGTAACAGAAATTAGAGTTGATTTTCCAACATTTGGATAACCTACTAGTCCAACATCTGCAATTAATTTTAACTCTAATCTAATAGTTTTTGTAAGACCTGGTAATCCAGGTTGTGAGTAAGTTGGTCTTTGATTTCTAGAGTTTTTAAAGTGGTAATTACCTAATCCACCTTTTCCACCCTCTAAAAATAAAACTTTTTCTCCTACTTCTAAAAGATCGTATAAAACATTTCCTGTTTCATCATCAATAATTTGTGTTCCTGGTGGTACAATCAATTCTAAAGCTGGAGCAGATTTTCCATTCATATTTGAACCCATACCTTGCTTACCATTTTCAGCTTTGAAAACTTTTCTACCCTTATAGCTTGATAATGTATCAGTGTTATTATCTACAATAAAGTAAACATCTCCACCTTTTCCACCATCTCCACCATCTGGTCCACCTTTAACAACAAATTTTTCTCTTCTAAAAGATACACAACCCTGTCCACCTTTTCCTGAAGAAACCGTAAATACGGCACTATCTATAAACATTTTTTAACCTTTTGTTAAATAAAAAAAAGGGTGCTAGCCAAAAGCCAACACCCTTTTTGATTTTTTAAAACTAAATTTTGAATTAAGATGCGTAAACTGAAACTTTTTTTCTATTTTTATCTTTAGTTTCAAATTTAACAACACCATCAATTAAAGAGTAAATTGTATGATCTTTTCCGATTCCTACATTTTCTCCACAGTGTACTTTAGTTCCTCTTTGTCTAATAATGATGTTTCCAGCTCTTACAACTTCACCACCATATTTTTTAACACCAAGTCTTTTCCCAGCTGAATCTCTATTATTTTGAGTTGATCCCTGACCTTTTTTGTGAGCCATAGTTGTTCTCCTTGATTTATTTTAATGCTTATGCAGCAATTTTAGTAATTCTAACTTTTGTAAAGCTTCTTCTGAAACCTTTTTTCAATTTAGAATCTTTTCTTCTTCTTTTTTTATAAATGATAACTTTTCTATCTCTGTTTGAACCAGTACCATCTAAAACTACTTCAGCTTCAACTTTTGCAGAAGCTACATCGTTACCAGTTTTTAACTCACCATCGTTAATTGCTAAAACGTCAGTGATCTCTAATGTTTCTTTAGCAGCTTTTCCAGTATAGTCGATATCTAAGATATCACCTTCAGATACTTTATACTGCTTACCACCACACTTGATAATTGCGTACATTTTAATTCCTCATACATTTTTGTGTTATGTGCTAACTTTACTTGTTTGTTAGTGCTAACTATTTTTTCGAAGGGCAATATTATCTTAAAATACTTTAAACTTTCTTTAAGTCAATATATTAATTAATGATAATCTGTCTCTGTTGCAATACAATCAATCATAATTAAAGAATTTAAAGGTAAATCTTTAGCGCTAATTGTTGATCTTGCTGGTTTGTGATCTTTAAATGCTTCAGCAAATAAAACGTTTACAATACCGAAATCATCAATGTTTTTTAAATATACAGATACTTTGATTACACTTTCCATACCAGAATTTGCATCTTCTAATAATGTTTTTAAATTTGATAACACTTGTCTTGTTTGAATTTTAATATCATTTTCAACTAATGATCCATCTAAATTAACAGGAACTTGAGCTGATGTGTAAATCATTCCATTTACTTTCACAGCTGGAGAGTATGGACCGATTGCTTGAGGTAAATTATCGCTTTGAATAAATTTCATAATATGTAATCCTAAATTTGATTTTTGAAATTCTACAAAAAATAAACTAAAAAAATATAAAAGAAGAGATTTAATTATAGATTATAACTAACTAATTTACCTTGTTTTAATTGAAGTAAATTGTCTTTTAATTTTCTAATAAGATTTGCTTTTTCTTTAAATTCAATATCTTTATTAAATGATACTTCAGTTAATTTGTTTGAATAAAACTTATATATAAGTATCAATAACTCTTGATGAAGCCTTTGATCATCATAATCTTCTAATTTATCATTTAAAGCTATGCTATTAAGAGCAGGATTTTTTATATCCTCTAAAACCATAATAAATTCATTTTTATGATGTTCAAACATTGATTCATCAACCAAATCTAAAACCATATCAAGTCTGTTTGGTTTTTCAATAATTGCTTTTAATATGCAAAGCTCTTGTATATTAATTTTCTGTAAATCAACGGTTGTTTTTCTGTATGATACTGAGTCAACTTTTACAAGATTTTCTCTAATATTTAGTTTTTGAGCAATATATCTTTTATATTCATCTTGATACAAAATAGGTAAACTTCTTAGATACTCATTTGATTCATCTAAAGCTTTTTGTTTTTCTACTGGATTTGTTAAATTATATTTAGCAACTATATAATCAATTGCATATGAAATATAAGGTTGAGATGAATTAAACATTTGAGTTAATTCTTCAATTTTGTTATCTTTTACCATATCAGCTGGATCTTTTCCATCGCTAAAAATAACTACTCCACCATCAAATTCACTTTGACTTAATATTACTGAAGCTTTAAATGCAGCATTCATACCAGCACTATCACCATCATAAGCTAAAATTACTTTTGGTTCACCTCTTTTTAGTGTTGGTAAGTGATCTTTTGTAAGTGCTGTTCCTAGGGTTGCTACAGCTGTATCAAAACCTGCTTGGTGAAGCATAATTACATCTAAATAACCTTCACAAACAATAATTCTATTTTTTTTAAAAATATTTGTTTTTGCAATGTTATATCCATATAGTAGTCTTGATTTATTAAAATATTTTGTTTGGGGAGAGTTTACATATTTTGCATTATGGCCGGTTATTGTTCTTCCACCAAATCCAACTAATTTATCATTTGAAGAGTATATAGGAAAGGTAATTCTTTCAATAAATCTAGAGTATAGACCATTTTGTCCTGTATCTATAATCCCAAATTCTATAGCATCTGTTAGATTATAATGATTGTTTTTCAAAAAATCTAATGTGTCATTAGAAGTTCCAGCATAACCTATTTCAAATTTTTCTATTGAGAAATTTGAAATACCTCTATCTTTTATATAAGACAAGGCTTCTTGTTTTTTTGAAAATTGTTTTTGAAAATATGAATTAACATCTTCAATTACTTTTCTATCAACTTTTTTAGTATCACTGCCTTGTTCGTACTCTAAGTTGAAATTATTCATAGATGCTAATTTTTCAATAGCTTCAGGGTATGAAAGTTTTTCATACTCCATCATAAACTTAATACTATCTCCTCCAATACCACATCCAAAACAATGGAAAATTTGTTTTGAGGGACTAATTACAAATGAAGGTGTTTTTTCACCATGGAAAGGACAGCATGCCTTAAAGTTTGCGCCACTTTTCTTTATTTCAAGAAATTGGCCTATTACATCAACAACATCAAGGGTATTTCTAAGATTTTCTATTGATTCTTTTTTTATCATGGGCGTAGTATATCGAACTTTACAAAAAAATATGATATTATCATTTTCACTATAAAAGAAGGAATTAAAACTTGGATGGAATTGCCCTTGAGTACAGAGACCCTTTATTTGGGGTAATTGTATTTTTTCTAATTATTTTCATCATTTCATTTTTAACTTATTCATTTTCTATATATCAAGAAAGAAAATCTAGAAAAGAGTACAGAAAACTTCACAAAAGATTTGAACTTGGTAAATTAAAAGAAGAAGATTATGTTCATTTGTATAAAACATACAACCTGCCATTTGATTCAATTTTACTTTTAGCATCAACTTTTGTTCATAAAGGTGATTATAATAAATCGATTTCAATATATTTAGCGCTTCTTGAACATATCAAAGAAAAAGTGAAAAAAGAAGAAGTTTTAGAGTTATTAGGAACAACCTATTTTAAAGGTGGATTCTTACAAAGATCACAAGAAGTTTTTAAAAGAATACTTAAGTTTTCACCAAGAAATAAAAAAGCATTGACCCATATGCTTTTAATTTATGAAAAACTAAAAGATTTCAATAAAGCTAAAGAAGTTGCAAACTGTTTAGAAGAGTTAAATAAAAATATGATAACCGATAAACTCTATATTGAAACTCAAATAATTATAAATGACCCGCTTTTATCATTTGAAAAGAAAGCAGAAAAATTATACGAAATGCTAGAGGAAAATCCTCAAATACAAAGGGTTGTTGCTGAATATCTATTAATATACAACAAAGAGCTTTTTTGGAAAAATCTTAACAACTTTGATACAAAAAAAATCATTGATTTACTTTGGTACTTAAATTTTGATGATGTTGATTTTAATGAAATTTCTAAAAACAAATTTGCAGAAGAAATTTTTAATGCAAAAGGTTTTTTAAATACAAAAGAAGATAGTGATGATTTCAATTTAGATATTTTGATGTTACTTGCTAAAAATAAACACAAAAAAAATGCAAATTTAGATTTTGAATATATTTGTAGTTCTTGCAAAAAGACTCACCCAATATATGAAGCTAGATGCCCCCACTGTCATAGTGTATTTACATTAAATACAACCTATACTTTATCGAAAGGCTTTAATGAAGCAAATCAATCTTTACAGTGATGGTTCTAGTTTAGGGAATCCAGGTCCTGGTGGATGGGGAACTATACTAGAATTTAAAGGAAAAGAAAAAGAGCTTAGTGGTGGTCAGCTGGACACTACAAACAACCAAATGGAACTAAAAGGTGTTATTGAAGGATTAAAAGCCCTAAAAGAGCCTTGTAGTGTTCAGGTGATATCAGATTCAACTTATGTTGTTAAAGCAATAAATGAGTGGCTAGATGGCTGGGTTAGAAATAACTGGAAAAATGCCAGCAAAAAACCTGTTAAAAATGTAGAATTATGGCAAGAGTATCTAGAAGTATCAAAACCCCATAAAATAACAGCTACATGGGTTAGAGGTCATGATGGGCATGAACATAATGAAAGATGTGATATACTTGCACGAACTTTTGCAGAAAATTTAAGAAAGGAAAATGAATGAACGATTATGAAGATTTAGAAAAGTGTTTGGGTTATCAGTTTAAAAATAAAGACCTGATAATCGAAGCACTTACTCACAAAAGCTTTAAAAAACCATACAATAATGAGAGGTTAGAATTTTTAGGAGATGCTGTTTTAAATTTGATTGTTGGAGAGTATTTATATTTAAAATTTCCAAAATCAAATGAAGGTGATCTATCTAAAATAAGAGCATCTTTAGTAAATGAAACTGGTTTTACAAAACTAGCTAAAGAGATAGATTTAGGAAGCTATATTTTTATTTCAAATGCTGAAGAAAGAAACAAAGGAAGAAATAAAGCTTCTATTTTATCAGATGCATTTGAAGCAATTATGGGAGCAATTTATTTAGAATCAGGTTTAGAAACTTTAAAACCTATTATTTTAGATTTACTTGAAAACTCATATGATAAGATTAATTTAGATGTTTTATTTAGTGACTATAAAACAGCATTGCAAGAAATAACTCAAGCAAAATTTGGTTCAATACCTGAATATAAAATAGAAGGTTCTTATGGACCTGACCACAAAAAAGAGTTTGAAGTATCAATTTGGATTGATGGAAAAACTTATGGAACTGCAAAAGGTAAGAGTAAAAAATTAGCTCAACAAGCAGTTGCAAAAATCGCAATAGAAAAGTTAAAGGAAGATTAGTGAATACATTTGGACATAGATTTAGATTTACAACATTTGGAGAAAGCCACGGTAAAGCCCTAGGTTGTATAGTTGATGGTGTTCCAGCTGGTATTGCTATTGATGAAGAGTATATCCAAGCTCAAATGGATAGAAGAAAACCTGGTCAAAATAAATATGCAACTGCTAGAAAAGAAGGCGACAAAGTTGAAATTTTATCAGGAGTTTTTGAAGGAAAAACAACAGGTACTTCAATAGCTATGATTATTTTCAATGAAAATCAAAAAAGTAGTGATTACTCAAACGTAAAAGATTTATTTAGACCAGGACACGCTGATTTTACATATTTTAATAAATATGGAGTTAGAGATTACAGAGGTGGCGGAAGAAGTTCTGCAAGGGAAACAGCAGCTAGAGTTGCAGCTGGTGCTATTGCTAAACTAATGTTAAAAGAATTAAATATTGAAGTTGATAGTGGAATTTGTGAAATTGATGGAATTAAAGCAAATGAATTTGACTATGAATATTCAAAATCTTCTGAAATCTTTGCTTTAGATAAAAATGTTGAAGAAGCACAAAAAGAAGCGATTATGAAAGCTAAGAACTCGCACAATAGTGTTGGTGGAGTTGCTTTAGTAAAAGCTTCAAACATGCCTGTTGGTTTAGGCGAGCCAATTTATTTTAAACTTGATTCGCAAATTGCTAATGCTATGATGAGTATTAATGCTGTAAAAGGTGTTGAAATTGGAGATGGTGTTGAATCTTCTAGAAATAAAGGTTATGATAATAACGACCAAATAAGAGCAACTGGATTTAAAACAAATCATAGTGGTGGAATGCTTGGTGGAATTTCAAATGGTGAAGATGTTGAAGTAAAAGTTTACTTCAAAGCAACACCATCAATATTTATCAAACAAGAAACAGTTGATATTCACAACAATGAAGTTGATTGTGAATTAAAGGGAAGACATGACCCATGTGTTGCTGTAAGAGGTGGCGTTGTAGCTGAAGCTATGCTTGCTTTAGTAATTGCAGATATGGTTTTACTAAATATGTCTTCAAAAATCGAAAATGTTAAAAAAGTTTACAACTAATTTTTTAACTATATTATTTATCTTCACTTTGAATGTTTATGCATCAAAGGAAGATATACTTGCTCAAAAACTTATAAACTCTTATCCTAATTTTTTAAAATCATACAAAAACAATCAAATCATTTGGTATGATAGATTTGCACAAAGTTTTGACGATAAAGCTCAAAATAAGACTTTTGAAGAGTTATTAAATAATTCATCATTAAAAGATCATTTTAAAGATAAATATGTAAGTGTATTAAATAATGAAAATTATATTCCTAAACTAAATGAAGATCCAGGAAGATATCGAAACCAGATTTTCTTTGAAAAAATGTATGGGAAAACAAAAGAAGAAATTACAAATAATCTTATTGAAATAAAATGGATGCCAAAATCAACAAATAAAACTATTTGGGTTTCAAAAGTAAATGATATTGATAAAAAATTTATTGCTATTTCAAAAGAATTAGATGAATTACCAAATGAATTAAAAAAATACGTTAATGATCCTTCTGGAGGATTTAACTACAGAAAAATTGCAAATACAGATAGATTAAGTACCCACTCTTTTGGTATTTCAATTGATATAAATGTTGAAAATTCTCACTATTGGCTTTGGGATAAAAAGAAAAATAATTTTACTTACAAAAATAATATTCCACTCAAAATAGTTAAGATTTTTGAGAAATATGGCTTTATTTGGGGTGGTAGATGGTATCACTATGATACTATGCACTTTGAATACAGACCTGAATTATTCTAATTTATCTAAAGAAAAATTTAAATTTTTTTCACTATAATTTTATAAATCCTTTGGTTAAGGATTAAAAAGCAACTCTTTGGTTAAGGGTTGCTTTTTTTATTTAAAGAAAATTGGAATATTTTGAAAAAATACGATGCAATTGTAATAGGCTCTGGTGGTACAGGTATGATAGCTGCCATTACAGCCTCAAAAAATGGAAAAAATGTACTACTTTTAGAAAAACTTCCAACTTTAGGAGCAAAACTTAAAGCAACTGGTGGAGGTAAATGTAATCTTACAAATACCCTTACAAGTGAAGAGTTTATGGCTTCGTTTGGTAAAAATGGAAGATTTATGCAAAAAGCTTTATCAATGCTTCCAAATCATGAATTAAGAGATTTTTTCCACTCAATTGGAGTTCAAACAGACACAAAAGATGGCTTTAGAGTTTTTCCAATTACACACAATTCTTCAACAATAATCGATGCACTGCAAAAAGAGTTAGAAAATCAAAATATCGAGGTTTTATGTGATACAAAAGTTGAACAAATTTTGGTACAAGATACACAAGTTACTGGGGTTAAGACTACAAATGAAATATTTGAAGCACCAAATGTTATTGTAGCAACAGGTGGATTAGGCTTTCCAATGCTTGGAGCAAATGGGGATGGTCATGAATTTGCCAAACAACTAGGTCATAAAGTAACCGACCTTTATCCTGCGATGCTTCCTGTTTATACAAAAGAGACTTGGGTTGCAAATTGCACTGCTGATACCATTGCTAGGGCAATTGTAAGAATTGATCTAAAAAAAGCAAAAAAACTCAAAGCTGTTGGTGATATGATTTTTACATCAAAAGGACTTAGAGGTCCAGTTATTTTGGATTTTTCAAGGGAAATCACACCTTTGCTTAAACAATATGATGAAGTGCCTTTACTTATTAATATGGTAAGAGGTAAAAATGAAGAAGATATATTAAATCATTTAAAAAAACATGCTTTAAAAGAAAATGTTGTTGAGCAATTAAATTCCTTATTACCTACTAGTGTAATAATAGAACTTTGTAATATTGTAGGTGCTGATATAAACAAAAAATTCAAAGACCAAGAGGGGATTGTAAGAGAGAAACTTGTAAAAATAGTTGTAAATACACCCTTAACAGTTACTGATTCCGTTGGTTTTAAAAAAGCAATGATTACAAGAGGTGGAGTAAGTTTAAAAGAAATAGACCCAAACACAATGAAAAGTAAAATTTGTGATGGTTTATATTTTTGTGGAGAAGTTATGGATATAGATGGACCATGTGGAGGATATAATCTTCAATGGTCATTTTCTTCAGGCTTTTTAGCTGGTCATTTATTGTAAAAAAAGAGTTAAGAAAAATTATCTTAACTCATGTTTTAACTGCTCTAACCTAGCTATTCTATCTTCAGTTGTTGGATGTGTTCTAAATAAATTTCCCATATTCTTACCTGTAAATGGATTTATAATAAACATATGAGCTGTTTGCTCTGTTGCATTATGAACCTCATAACCCCTTTTTGCATAATTTTCTAATTTAGCTAAAGCAGATTGAAGTCCAGCTGGATTTCTTGTCATTCTAGCAGCACCTTCATCAGCCATAAACTCTCTGTTTCTACTAACAGCCATTTGAATTACAGTTGCTGCTAATGGTAAGATTATTGCCATTAAAATCATAACTATTGGATTTGAATTTTGTCTATTATTTCCAAACATGGTACTAAACTGCATCATATTTGCAATCATTGCAATTGCTCCCGCAAAAACAGCAGCAATTGTTCCTATTAAAATATCATAGTGCTTTATATGAGATAATTCATGGGCAATTACACCCTCTAATTCTTGTTCATTCAACATTTCATACAATCCTATAGTTACAGCAACCGCTGCATTCTCATGGTTTCTTCCTGTTGCAAAGGCATTTGGTGTGTGATCAGGTATTAAATAAACCTTTGGCATTGGTAAACCTGCTTTTGCTACTAACTTAGCCGTTATTTGATAAATAGTATGCCTATGATCTTCTATAGGTGTAGCGTTATAATGCTTTAGAACTTGTTTATCAGAATAATAATAAGCATAAAAATTTATTCCACAAGCTATTAAAAATGCTATCAACATTCCATTTGGTCCACCAAAAGAATAACCTATAAATACAAATAAAACTGTCAATAATGTCAGTAAAAATACTGTTTTAATTTGTTCCATTAAAGCCTCCTAAATTCTATTTAAAATTGACTCTTCTTTATACAAAACTTTTGCACTTGGAGTTTGTTTTGAAGTTGTTTCTAAATGAACATCTTGGTCATCAAAGAAAATATCAGCTCCAAATGCTTTTACAACTTCATACTTATCAACTCCACCTAAAAAGAATGCCTCATCTAGTCTAACTCCCCATTGAGAAAGTGTTCTTATTACCCTTTCATGAGCTGGAGAGTTTCTAGCAGTTATTAAAGCTGTTCTAATTGGAGTTTTTTCTTCAGGATATTTAGATTGAATACTTGAAATCAATCTTAATAACTGAGCAAATGGTCCTTGTTTCATAGGATTGTTTGCATTTGTTTTTTCATATTCTAAAAAGGCATTTAAACCTTGAGTTTTATAAACTACTTCTGATTCTTCAGAAAACAATACAGCATCTCCATCAAAAGCAATTTTAACTTGATTTGTAAAATCATCTTCATTGTCTTCATAGGGTAAAATTCTAGCCGCTGCTATTCCTTCATTTATAGCATCTTGAACATCTTTTTCATTTGCTGATAAAAACAGATCAACCTTAAATGGTTTAAGATATTTTGATATCTCATTTCCACCACTCCAAGCACTTCTTTGAATATCAAGTTTATATTTTTCAATAGCTTTTGTAATTCTTAAACTTGTAGCTGAGTTATTTCTAGACATAATTATTACTTCTACTTGTTTATCTTCTGGAAAATCAGCGTTAATATTTAAAAGATTTTTTACAAGTCTGAAACCTGTTCCTTTCTTAGGCAGTAAATCTTCATTTTGTATTTGATATTTATAATATTCATCTAAACCTTTTTCTTCAAAAATTTTATTCTCTTCTTCTAAATCAAAAAGAGCTCTAGATGATATTGCAATTACAAGTTTTTTATCTAAATCATATCCCAAAACATAACCTCCAGGTAATAAAAAGTGTATTTTAGAAATTATATCTAAAGAATTTTAACAAATAAAAAAATTTAATAATTTTTTTATATCAAAAAAAGGATTTTTTTTTTAAAATAAAACATTAATTGTTGGTAGGAAAAGTTTAGATGAAAAAATTGTTTATTATTAGACATACACAAAAAGATGAATCAATATCAGGTGATGATTACGATAGACCTTTAACAGATTTAGGTTTGCAAAATGCTCATGAAATTGGAAAGTTCTTAGATAATAAAAATGTAAAGATTGATTTAATAGTTGCAAGTCCTGCAAAAAGAACAAGACAAACAGCAGAAATTATTGCTCAAGAAGTAACATATAGAAAATCTGTTATGTATAATGAAGTTTTATACATGGCTTATGTTAATGAAATGATTGAAACTCTTAGTTACACTTTTGATAGTGTTGAAACAATGATATTAATAGCCCATAATCCTTCAGTAACAGCTTTAGCTTTAACTTTAGTTGGATTAAAAGAAGAAGTTAAAATGGGTGGAATAGTAGAGATTGACTTTGATTGTAATTCATGGATAGATGTTTCAAGGGAAAATGCTAAACTTATTGATTACACGGTACCAAGTAAGAATTAATATTCTTACTTAGAGTACTATTTACCTAAGCCTATTTCCCTAAACAAAACTCTCCAAACATCACATCTAACATCTCATCATTTTCATAAGGTCTTGTAATACTTGATATTTCTAAAATAGCTTCATTTATATAGTGAGCAAAAAACTCTAATTCACCTGTTTCAAGTGGTGTTTTTGCATTTTCAATATTATATAAACTCTTTTGAACAGCATCAACCTGTCTTTTTGAAATTAAACTCATTTCATCACTATGAGTATTTTCATCAAGAATTTTTTCAATAGCTTTAATAAGAGGTTTAATATCTTGTTTTGTAGAAATCTCAATAAAGTTTTTAATTTTTGATTTATCAAATTTATTTTCTAAATCTGCTTTATTTAAAACCCTTATAATTTGTTTTTGTGGATTTTGAGAAAGCAGTTCAATAATTCTTAAATCCTCTTCATCACAATCTTTACTATTATCAAAAAGTGCTATTATTATTTCAGCTTCTTGAACAGTTTGAATAGATTTTTCAATACCAATTTTCTCAATAGTGTCATCTGCATTTCTAATTCCAGCTGTATCAACTATTTTAATAATATGTGTTCCTATTCTAACTGACTCTTCGATTGTATCTCTAGTAGTTCCTGCAATATCAGAAATAATAGCTCTTTCAAAGTTTAATAATTTATTTAAAAGTGAAGATTTTCCAACATTAGGTTTACCAATAATAGCAACTTTAAAACCTTCAATCATACCTTCCCTTCTTTTTGAAGCATCAAGTGTATTATCAAGCTTTATAATTGTTTTATCAATTTTATTTTCAATTGTTTGTAAAATATCTTCAGGTAAATCCTCTTCAGCATAATCAATCGTAACTTCAGTATAAGCAAGCATGAAAAGTAAATCTTCTCTAATTTCATTTACGAAATCTTTTAACTCACCTTTTAATTGTTTTGCTAAAAGTCTAACAGCATCTTCACTTCTAGCTTCAATTATTTTTGAAATAGCTTCAGCTTTTGATAAATCAATTTTATTATTTAAAAATGCTCTTTTAGAAAATTCTCCAGGCATAGCTAATCTTGCGTCATGATTTAAAATCTCATTTATAACCATATTTGCAATGGCAACACCACCATGGCATTGGAATTCTACTACATCTTCACCCGTAAAAGAAAAAGGAGCTTTAAAATACAAAATCAATGCTTCATCAATAACATTTTGTGAAGAATCATAAATATTTACTAAAGTAGCAAGTCTTGGTTGGAAATCATTTTTTTGTGTAAGTTTTTTTGCAATCTTTAAAGCGTTTGGACCAGAAAGTCTTATAATGCTAATGGAACCAATTCCATTAGCTGTTGCAATAGCAACAATTGTACTATTATCAATCAATAGTTGTAATCCTCTTTGCTTCTGTACTCATTAACAAGTACATATTTTTCGCCTTTAATGTTTGTCTTAACAGCAACATATTTATTAGGAAACTCTTCCCTTAATCTTTTTAAAGCGATATGAACCAAAATTCCATCAAGAGGTTTTGTTTTGTAACTACCCTGTTGTTTTACCATTTCAATAACTGGAACTAAATAAGTATGGATTGATTCTTCCTGATTTTTTAAGAACTCAGCAACTTCAAGTCTAAGCATTAAATTATACTTATCATTAATCCAATTAAATAAAACATAAGATAATGCTTTATATCTGTAACCCTCTTTACCTATTAGTAAAGCAGCGTCAGTTCCTGTGAATTCTATGTATAAAGTTTCATCATCATAAAAATCAACTTGTATTTCGTCAAGTTCAAAACAGATATCAGCAAATAAAATATTAATATCCTTTTTTACTTCTTCAACGATATCTTTTTTATCTTTTTTAATTACTATTTTAGAATTACAATTAGATGATTCTTCTTCATAAAATTTACCAAAAATTTCCTCTTTTGATTCAATTTTTGGATCATTTTTATAAAGCTCTTCAGAAAATTCTTTCTTAGGCTTTTCTTCATTTAATTCCCATGAAGATTCAGATATTTTAACGGAAACTTCTTGGATATTTATGTTTTTTGTTTGAACAATCTTTTCTTCACTTTTTTGTTCATAAACAGTGCAATTATCTTTGTAGCAAACTTTTATAATTGCACTTTTCTTACCGATACCTAAAAATCCTTTTTTAGGTTGTTGCAATATTTCAATATTCAACTCAGTTATTGAACAATTAAACTCTTTTTTCGCTAATTCATAAACTTTTTCAAGACAATCTGCTTCAAACTGGATCATGACTTTTCCCTATTTTTTCTTTACTGCTTCTCTTTTTTTCTCAAACATTTTATTGATTGAGTATTGTTGAGCGATTGTAAACACGTTGTTTGTAAACCAGTACAATGTTAAACCAGCTGGGAACCATAAGAAGAAGAACGTAAAAATAACCGGTAAGAACTGGAATATTTTTCTTTGTGTTTCGTCTTGTAATGTATTTGGTGTAATCTTTTGTTGTAAATACATACTTGCACCCATTAAAATTGGTAATACAAAATATGGATCCATTTCCGCTAAATCTTGTACCCAGAAAATCCACTCAGCACCTTTTAACTCAATAGCGTTTAGTAAAACCCTATAAATAGCAAAGAAAATTGGGATTTGTAAAATTAATGGTAAACATCCACCCATTGGATTAGCACCATGTTTTTTATACAATTCCATCATGTGCATAGATTGTTTTTGTTTATCATCTTTATATTTTTCTTGAATCTCTTTCATTTTTGGTGCTAAGTCTTTTAACTTATTCATAGACACCATACCTTTGTATGATAAAGGGTATAAAATCAATTTAACTAAAACTGTGAAAATAACAATAGTCCATCCCCAGTTACCCACATAACTTTGAATATACTGCAAGAAAATAAACATAGGTTTTGCTAAGAATGTAAACCAACCATAATCAATAACATCAACTAATTGTTCGTTTAAAGCAATTAAATCTTTATGATTTTTTGGTCCAATAAATCCTGAAAAAGAAACTCCATCATTTCCATGAATAAATGCTTGAGGATCTCCATTTTTGTCAGGCATTAATGATACATTCAATAATTTTTCAAAATTATAAATTACAGTTGCGTAATATCTATCAAAATTTGAAACAAATTTAATGTCATTAAAATTAACAGATTTATCTAAATCACCATCTTCAATAGTCTCTAATGTACCATCAAGTTTTTTAAGGATTAAACCATGAACAGCATACATATCTGCTAATACATTTGGTCTATATCCATTTGTAATAAAGAATTTTTGTCCATTTGTAGCTTTAACATCTAAATCATAATGTCCATCAGCATAAAAAGTGAAAACTTTTGTTAGTGTTGTACCTTCTAACTCTTGCTTTACAACTAATTGTTGAGTTCCATTGCTTGCATCAACTTTTTGTGCTGAAACTAAAACAGGTGTTTGAAATGCTTCATTATTGATATTTGCGTCTGCGAATCTAACTTCTAATGGTCTTAATTGATTAGCTTCAAAAAGTTTGATTTGATTACCATCTTCATCATGATAAATATCATCTTTTAAAGTAACTTGAGCAATTCTACCAAACTTATCAATTTCAATTGTGTTTCTTGCTGTTTCAACTACTGCTGCAATTTCTTTATCAGCAACTACTTTAGTTGAAAGAAGATCAATAGATTTATCCATTGATGGTGTTGAAGAAACAGTCGTAGTTTCTTGAGGTGTTTGTTTTGCTTGTAATTCTTGTTGAGCTTTAGCTTGCGCTTCTCTTTGTTCTTGTTGCGGTTTTAAAACTAAAAACTCATATGCGATAAAAAATGCGAACACTACAAGTGTCATTATTAGCATTCTTTTTTGCATACCATTATTATTGTTGACTTGATTCATTATTGTTATTCCACTCCCGATTTTTTACTACAAAATATTTACCATTTGCAGTTGGTATGTACCAATATTTTATTTTGATTTTTTTATATTGCAGATTTTTCAATGTTTTAAAATTTACAACTGGATAATCTATCCCACCATCAAACAATTGGTTACATTTTAATATGCGCATTATTGTAAAATAAAATGCCTTAAAAAACGTATTGTTATCAAATTGCCAAAGGGCATAATTTGAACAAGTTGGGTAATATCTACATGACCCAAAAGCTAAAATTGTTAAATATTTTTGATAGAATCTAATTAAATAATTAAATATCTTTTTCATTTTTGTATAAGTTCATTCTTTTAAAAGCAAATTGAAAATCTTTCTGTAATTGAATATGAGATTTTTCATTTATTTCATTTTTCATCACAAATATGTAATCACCTGAAATAATTTTATCTTCATTTTCATTAACTAAAGCCCTAACTCTTCGTCTAGCTTTGTTTCTTG
This sequence comes from Aliarcobacter sp., assembly GCA_023268955.1. Taxonomy (GTDB): domain Bacteria; phylum Campylobacterota; class Campylobacteria; order Campylobacterales; family Arcobacteraceae; genus JALRJW01. The sequence goes on from JALRJW010000357.1 coordinate 17,257, forward strand.
TAACAGCGTTTCCAACTTTTTTTGATGTTATGAATGCGAGTTTTAATTGAGTATTTTGGCTAAAAAAAACAATAAAAGAAGGCGTATGCCACTTTTTTGCGTTTTTATATAGCCAATTAATTTTTTTAGAGTTATTTAATCTAAAAGGCTTGCTTAAACAGCTAATCTTTTTCTACCTTTAGCTCTTCTAGCTTTGATAACTTTTCTACCATTTTTAGTAGCCATTCTAACTCTGAAACCGTGTGTTCTCTTTCTTGGAGTGTTATGCGGTTGATAAGTTCTTTTCATTTTAGTTCCTCTACTTCCCTAATATAAGTCGTGGATTATAGTTAAATCTAACTTAAATAAACTTTAGTTTCAATTACTTATAAAAGAACTATGATAATTTAACAACAACCTCATCATTTATAGCATCAAACTCAACTTTGCTTCCTTCAGCTACTTTATCTTCTAAAATAAGCTCCGCAAGTTTGTCTTCAACAACCTCATAAATAGCTCTTTTTAGTGGTCTAGCACCATATACTGGGTCAAATCCTACTTTTGCAATTAACTCTTTTGCATTTTTAGTCAATGATATTTCTATATCTTTAGCTGCCACTTTTTTCTTGATACTATTAAATAAAATATCAACAATATTTGTAATAGCTTCTAAATTTAACTGCTCAAAAATTATAATATCATCAAGTCTATTTAAAAATTCAGGTCTAAAGAAGCCTTTTAACTCATTTAAAACTTCTTTTCTTCTGTTCTCTTTATCAGATATTTCAATAATCTTAGCACTTCCTATATTTGAAGTTAAAATTATAATAGTGTTTTTAAAATCAACTGTTACACCTTTGTTATCTGTTAATCTTCCATCATCTAAAACTTGAAGTAAGATATTAAATACATCAGGGTGTGCTTTTTCAATCTCATCAAATAAAATTACACTATAAGGTTTTCTTCTAACTGCTTCAGTTAACTGACCACCCTCTTCATATCCAACATAACCAGGAGCTGCACCAATTAATCTAGATACAGCGTGTTTTTCCATATATTCACTCATATCAAATCTAATAAGTGCTTTTTGGTCATCAAATAAAAATTTAGCTAAAGTTTTAGCACTCTCTGTTTTTCCAACTCCAGTTGGTCCTAAAAACATAAATGAACCAATTGGTCTTGAATCTTCACTAAGCCCTGCTTTGTTTCTTTTAATTGCTCTACTTATAGCTTTTAATGCTTCGTCTTGTCCTATAACTTCTTTTTTTAGAACTTCTTCAACTTTTAAAACTTTTTGTTTTTCAGAATCCATCATTTTGTTTACAGGGATTCCCGTCCATCTACTTACAATACTTGCAATAGCTTCTTCATCAACACTATTTCTTAAAAGAGTTCCTTCTTTTTGCATTAATGCCCATTTTTCTTGATTCTCTTTTATTTTTTTCTCTAAATCAGGAATTTCACCATACTCGATTTTTGCTGCTTCCTCAAATTTTGATTCTCTTTTAGCTCGTTCAGCTTTCCCTCTTAATTCATCGATTTTAGCTTTTAATGAACTTTCTGAATTAAATGTTTGTTTTTCATTTTCAAATCTAGCTTCTAAACTCTGTTTTTCTTCATTTTTATTAGCTAACTCTTTTTCAATTTGAGCAATTCTTTCATCATTCTTTTTAGATTTTTCCATCTTTAATGCTTCTTTTTCTACATTTAACGTTTGAATCTCTCTTTTAATTGTTGAAAGTGCGATTGGTTCAGACTCAATTTGCATTTTTAATTCAGCTGCTGCTTCATCTATAAGGTCAATTGCTTTATCAGGCAAGAATCTATCACTAATATATCTATCACTTAGTCTTGCAGCACTTACTAATGCACTATCATTTATAGTTACATTATGGTGCGTTTCAAGTCTCTCTTTTATACCCCTTAATATTTGTAATGCTTCATTTACTGATGGTTCATTTACATTTACAGGTTGGAATCTTCTTTGCATAGCTGCATCTTTTTCAAAATACTTTCTATACTCTTTAAGTGTTGTGGCACCTATTGTATGAAGTTCACCTCTTGCTAAACTTGGTTTTAAAATATTTGCGGCATCCATACTACCTTCGCTTGCCCCTGCTCCAATGATAGTGTGAATTTCATCAATAAATAAAATGATATTTCCAGCTTTTTTAACTTCATCAATTACAGCTTTTAATCTATCTTCAAATTCACCTCTATATTTTGCTCCTGCAATTAAAGCACTCATATCAAGACTAACAACTCTTTTATTTTGCAGTGATAATGGAACCTCTTTATTTACTATTCTTTGAGCTAAACCTTCAGCAATTGCTGTTTTACCAGTTCCTGGTTCTCCTAGTAAAATTGGATTGTTTTTTGTTTTTCTAATTAATATTTGCATCATTCTTTGAATTTGTTCATCTCTACCAATAACTGGATCAAGTTCACCGTCAATTGCTCTTTTATTTAAATCAATTCCATATTTGCTTAATGCTTCAAGGTTATCATCTCCACTTTGTGAATCAATTTTTTGACCACCTCTCATAGCTTCAAGATTTTTCTTTGCTTCGTTTAAATCAATATATTTTCCTAAAACATCTTTAAATACATCAGATTTTATGTTTGCAATCAACCATGAATCAATAGCTATAAATTTATCTCCTAAACTAGCCATTACTCCTTCAGCATTTTGAATAGATGCCATAAGGTTTCTTGATATTTTAATGTTTTCTTTCGTTACACTTGATACTTGAGGTATCTTTTGTGCATATGATTTTGCTTCTAATTCAATAGCTGCTTTACTAACATTCATTTTATTTAATAGTTGGTTTAAAACAGAATTCGTGTTTGTTAATAAAGCCCAAAGTAGATGAATCACTTCCACTTCTTGATTTTTATTATGCAAAGCTAAAGCAACAGATGAATCTATGCTTTCATGCATTTGGTTTGTCATTTTTTCAAAAATATTATTACTCATTTTTAGCACTCCTATATTTTAACTGCTAATAAAATTATAGCACTTGAGTCTATCTTTGTCAAGTGATATTTAATTATTTTACTAATTTTATAATATTATATGAAAATTTAAATGGAGTTTTTATATGTTGTGTGGAATTGATGAAGC
>JALRJW010000139.1 GCA_023268955.1 Aliarcobacter sp.
GTTCCAAATTTCATCTTCTTTAAATGGCACTGGCGTGAATTTAGGGTACGCACAAACCGTCCCCACCATCACAAACTTTTTCAATTTACCGTACTTCCTAGCGGTTTCTATCAGATTCATGCCCATAGCTAAGTTTTCGTATAGAAAAAAGAGTTGAAGAGATTAAACAGGATTTAGATTTTTTTGAAGATGAATTGCAAAAATATGAATATATTATTGATTTAGGGAAAAAACTTCCTAAATTTGATGAAAAAAATCAAATTCCTGAAAATCTAGTTCATGGTTGTACTTCACAAGTTTGGCTTATATGCGAACAAAAAGATGGGAAACTAATCTTTAGTGGAACTAGTGATGCAATTATTGTAAAAGGCTTAGTTTACATGATTTTACAAATTTTCTCAAACTCTACAATTGAAGAATTAAAAGAAGTTGATATGGACATAGTTTATGAACTAGGTCTTAGTGAAGTTATAACTCCAAACAGACAAAGCGGAGTTATTGGAATGATTAAAAAAATAAAAGAATATGCCTTAAAATCTTAAAGGATTAAAAAATGGAAATGAATTTTGATGAAATAAAAGAACAAATTATAAAACATATTTCAAAAGTATATGACCCTGAAATTCCAGCTGATATTTATAATTTGGGATTAATATATGATATTAGATTAGAACAAAAAAATAACTATATTCATGCAGAAATTGACATGACTTTAACTAGTCCTGCTTGTCCTGTTGCTGATAGTTTGTTAGAGCAAGTTAGATATGTAGTCTTAGCTGTTGATTTAGTTGATGAAGTAAAAGTAAACTTAGTTTTCAATCCACCATGGGATCCTTCTATGATGAGTGAAGACGCTAGAGAAGTAATGGGAGCAAGTGGAGCTGCCCTTCCCTTTTAAAACAAATTAAAAAGAGTTTTTAACTCTTTTTAATTTCTAAGATTTTGAAGATCACTGAAATCTTTAGCACTTTCATAACCTAAATTAAAATTATAATCAAGATTCTCAAAACTTAGGATTTTTGTATTTCTTAGTTCTTCATTTGTAACAACATAATCACTTTTACTTAAAGATATAAAACTATTTTTAATCATATCTTTAAATAAGATTTTTTTTATTGCTGTTATTGGATTAAGTTTTCGCATAGGACATAAAGAACCCGTTTTTGAGGGAAATAAATCAATAGTAACTATTTTTTCTTTAAAATTTAAAAGTGGTGTAATTGGTAGATTATCCTTTAATCCTCCATCAATATATAGTTTATTATTCATTTTAATAGAATGAAAAACAGGAACCAAAGCTGTTGAAGCCAAACAAGATTGAACTACATCACCTTTGTTTAAGTACTCAATTTTTTTTGCTTTTAAATCATAAACACAAACAAAAATATCTTTTGGAATATCTTCAATATTTTTTATTGGAAATAGTTTGTTTATAAGTGAAGAATTCAAATCAATACTAAAAAGTCCACCTTTTAAGATATTTGAAAATTTAAATTTTATAGCTTTTTTCATCTCTTGAGTTTTAAAAATTTCTAGGATCTCTTTTGGTTTAACACCACTTGCATAAGAGCAAGCAATAACTGCTCCTATTGAACTTCCACTAATATTTTTTATTTGAATATTTTGTTCATCAAAGTATTGTAAAACACCAAGTTCAAAAGCACCTCTTGCAGCGCCACCACTTAAAACTAACGATATACTCATAATATTTTTTCCTTTACTTTTTTAAAGGTCATAAGAACCCCAAAACAAACTAAAATAGATGAAATTATTAATGTTTGAGTTAAAACTTCATCTAAAAAAATGACACTTAAAACAATAGAAATCAAGGGTACTAAAAGTTGCAAAATACCAGCTGTGTTTATTTGCATTTTTGGTAACAGTGAATACCACATCAAATATCCTAAACCTGAAGTAATACTACCTGATAAGAAGGCATATAATACTCCTTCATAAGTAATAAAACTTAAATTTATATCTATAAAAACTAAGAATATTATGGAAAAAATTGTAGCTTTAATAAAATTATCCATAGTGTTAAACAAGGCCATATTATCTTTACCGCTACTTTTTCCAAATATAGAATAAATAGCCCAAGCAAGACCTGCAATTATCATTAAAAAAGCGTAAAACAAATCAACACTAAACTCTTGTTTTGGATAAAGTAGATAAATTAAACCAGCAAATGCTGTATTTACACCAATTATTTTGTAAATATTGAATTTTTCTTTAAAAAATATTGCAACACTAAGCATTGTAATTTGAACCACAGCAAAAAGTAAAAGTGTCCCAAAACCAGCATCTAAACTTAAATATGAGTATGAAAAACTAATGGCATATAAAAACAAAGCAAATCCACTAAACCAGTTTTTCTTTAACTCTATTTTTATATTTTTGTGTTTAATAATATAAATTAACATCAAAGTAATAGTGGCAAAAATTAATCTTAAAAGAGTGAATGTATAGGCATCTGTATAAGAATTTACTAAAGCAATTTTGCAAAAAATTGAATTTAAACCTAAAAATAAAATACTTAAAAAACCAAGTATCATAAGATTTAAATCAATTTTTGCATTCATAATTATTGCTTTGTATTATTGAACTTCTAAAACTCTTTTTAGAGTTTCAACAGAAATATATTTATCAAAATATGCTTTGTAGTAGTTTTGTTTGGCTTGAGTTAATAAATAATTCGCATCAATTAAATCAGTGCTTGAAGAAACACCTTCATCAAATCTACTTTTTACGATATTGTAATTTTCTTTAGATTGCTCTAAAGATAAATCAGCTGTTTGATAGTTTGCGCTAGCAACTTCATAGTTTAATTTTGCAGTTTTAAGTTGCAGTTTTAAAGCTAATTTTGTTTTTTCAATTTCATTGTTTAGTTTTAAAATCTCTTTTTTATTTATGATTTTTTTAGTGTTGTCAGAGTTACCATTAAATAAATTCCAAGTTAAACTAACACTTGCAATTGATTGTTCATCAACTCCACTATTATATTTACCAAATCTTGCATCGTTGTAATAATTGTTGTGAGATAAACTTCCATCCACTTTTGGATAAAATGCAGAATTTAGTACTTTATTGTTTGCTTGATATGATTGTAAACTCATATCTAAAGCTTTAAGTTCACTTCTATTTTGGATTGTTTGATTTTTTTCTTCAAAATTATTTACATCAAACTTAGCTAAATCTTTTAACGCTAATGCTTCAATTTTCTCATTTTCTAAATCATAACCACCTAAAATATTTGATAACTCTGATTTAGCAATCTGTACATTTGCTTTTGCTGCTGTGAAATTTTGCAAAGAGTTTGACATATTTACTTGAACTTGAAGCAAATCATTTTTAGCTAATAATCCCTGTTCATATTTAGCTTTTGAGTCTTCATACTGCTTTTTGAATAAACTGTATTGAACTTCAAATGTATCTTTGTTATTTACACTATTTAAATAATTTACATAAGCTTTTTTAACATTTAAAATAGTGTCAAATTTTAAACTCTCATAATAATACTTTGAAGCTTTTGAGTTTAAATCAGACATATCAAAAGTTGCCATATCTTTAAAACCATTGAATAAGTTATATGAAACTTTTGTACTTAAAGTTCCTGAGTCATTTAACTGTGTAGGAAATGGTTTATTGATATTTGTATATCCATAAGAAACATCAAGTTTTGGAAGAAAACTTGATGTTGCAATAGATTTTTCATCTATGCTTTGAGATACTGAAATATCTTGATTTTGTAAATCTTGATTGTTTTTTAAAGCAATATCAACTGCATCGTTTATATTTAAAGCAAAAGAGCTAGTTGCTAAAAAACCTAAAGCAATTGTTGTTTTCAAAAATTTATTTATATTCATATTCATCTCCTATGCTTTACTTAAATCAATATCAGGAACATCAACTGTATTGTCTTTTTTTCTAGCAACTCTTTGTTCTAATTTTATGAAGAACATTAAAAGTGCTGGCGTAACAAAAATAGTAAATATAGTTGAAAATGCTAATCCACCTGTAATTACAGAACCTAAACCTCTATAAAACTCACTACCTGGACCTGGAACTAAAACTAAAGGCAACATACCAAAAATAGAAGTTAATGAACTCATATAAATAGGTCTAATTCTTGTTTTAGTAGCTTCAATAACAGCTGTTTTATGTTCCATTCCTTCATGTTGAATGTAATTTAAACTTTGGTGAACAATTAAAATTGCATTATTTACAACAATACCAACAAGTATGATAAACCCAAGCATTGTTAAAATATCCAATGGCTGTGGTGCTATAAATGTATTTGTCAATGCTAAACCTATAAATCCTCCTGCAGTAGCTAATGGAACTGTAAACATAATAACTATTGGATATACAAAGTTACCAAATAGTGCTGACATTAGACGACAATCAAGGTTAAATCTTAAGAAGGATTTGGCAGCTAGATATAAAGATGAGCATATGTAAGATAGCAAATTTGCTAATAGGAATATAATAGGTTAGCTGATTTGCGGCATTGTTTTTGT
>JALRJW010000192.1 GCA_023268955.1 Aliarcobacter sp.
GGTGTTAAGCTTTATGTTAAAAGAGTATTTATCACTGATGAAGCAAAAGAGTTATTACCAACATATTTAAGATTTGTTAGAGGTATTATTGATTCTGAAGATTTACCTTTAAATGTAAGTAGAGAAATTTTACAAGAAAATAGAATCTTAGCAAATATCAAACAATCATCTGTAAAGAAAATTTTAGGTGAAATTAAAAAACTTTCTAAAGATGAAGAGAAATATGCTGAATTTACAAAAGAGTACACAAGACCTTTAAAAGAGGGTGCTTACCAAGATTTCACAAATAAAGAGATGATTTTAGAGTTATTAAGATTTAAATCTACAAAAACAGAAATCGGTGCTACAACTTCTTTAGAAAAATATAAAGAAAATGCAAATACTGAACAAAAAGCTATTTACTTCTTAGTAGGTGAAAATGAAAAAGTATTAAGAAACTCTCCTTTACTTGAAGCATATAAGAAAAATGATATTGAAGTTTTAATCTTAGATGATAAAGAAATCGATGAAATTGTAACTCCAATGTATGGGGCTTATAAAGAGTGGGAATTTAAAGATATTACTTCATGTGAAGCTCCAAAAGTAGAGCAAAGTGAAGAAGAGAAAAAAGAAGTTGAAGAGAAATTTGAATCAATTACTAAAAAAATCAAAAATATCTTAGGTGAAGCGGTAAGTGATGTAAGAGTTACAAATAGGTTATCTGAATCTCCATCTTGTGTAGTTAAAGATGCAGGTGATGCACAAATGGCTCAAATGATGCAAATGATGAGAGCAATGGGTCAAAGCATGCCTGAATCAGCTCCAATTTTAGAGATTAATCCAGAACATGAAATCGTTAAAAAATTAAATGGTTGTCCTGATGATGATATGATTTCTGATGTTTCATGGGTATTGTTAGACCAAGCAAAATTATCTGAGGGTATGGATGTAAGTGATGTTATATCTTTTGCTCAAAGATTAAACAGAATTACTGCAAAGGCTTTATAAAAAGCTTTTGCAAAATTAACAAAATAAGGTTAGATGAAAACTAATTAGTTTTTTCTAGCTCTTTTAGTGAGTTTAAAATTTGTTGGGCTAGGTCATCTGTGATGACTAAAGCCCATTTTTTATTTATGCTATCTATATTTTCATTATGAATATTTTTCATCTCAATATCAAAAAAAACATCATCATTTATCGAGTTTAATGTATCTTCAATATCTATAATCTCATTTTTAATTAGGTCTAAATGCTCATTTGCAAAATATTGTAAAGCATCCATACTAGCTTGTTTTTGCAATTCATTTGAAAAATCTAATTCTATTTCATCATCATTTTCAACAGATTGAATATCTTTTAGCAATTCATAAATAGAGCCTAATGCTAATGAAAAATCAATTTCAAAGCTTAGATTTTTAGTGTCAGTTAAGTGGATTAGTTTGCCAAGGGCGATTTGATAATATGATTCATACAAAGAGAGATTTTTTATAATTCTCTGCTTTGTAAATTGGTTAAATATATCCATTTTAGAAACTTTCCCATTCATCATCATCTTTTATTGTAGCTTCAATGATTTTTGCTTCTATTTTAGGAGGTTTAATTTCTGTTTTAACAGAATTAGTATTTTTTTGTTCTTCTATTTTTCCAGTTTTAGTTGATTTTTGAATGTTTATACTATTTGAAGTAAAAGTTAAAGACATCTCTTTTTCTATTTTTTCATAAGTAATTGCATCTTTACCAATGAATATTTTTTCATTTGCATCTTTTACAATATCTTTAGAAATTACATCTGTTTTAAGAGCTATATCTTTTGTATCTCTTGCAATCATAGCATTTCTTTGAGTTTGAGAATCTAGTTGATTTATTGCTTGATTAATTTGATTAATACCTTGTTCTTGCTCTTTAGAGGCTATTGAAACGCCATTTATTGCTTCAATAGTATCATTTATATCATTACTTAAATCCGAATAACCAGAAATCATCTCTTTTGCTATATCTTTACCTTCATTGGCTTTATTTGTAGCAATTTCAACAATATTTTTGATTTCCTTAGCAGCTTCAGCTGATCTATTTGCTAAGTTTCTAACTTCTTGTGCAACAACAGCAAAACCTTTACCAGCTTCACCAGCAGTTGCTGCTTCAACAGCTGCATTAAGTGAAAGAATATTTGTTTGGAAAGCGATTTGATCAATAACTGTAATAGCATCATTTATAGATTGAACTTGAGTATCTATATCTTCCATTGCTGTAGTTGTTTTACTTGCTAAGTTTTCACCTGTTTTAACTTTTGAAGTTAAATTATTTGCCAAAGTAGACATTTTGTCAACATTTTTATTGTTTTCTCTAATGTTTCCTGTTATTTGATCTAATGTAGCCGCTGTTTCTTCAATAGATGCTGCTGCATCTTCAGAGTTTTTACTTAAAACTTCAACACTATCTAGAAGTTTATCAGAACTGATATCCATCATAATACCATTCTTCTTGTTTTCTAATAACATTTTTGTAACTGAATCTCCTAAAGAATTTACACCTTTAGATAGTTTTAGTAAATGCTCTTTTAATCCATTTTCATCAACTTTATTTGCATAGTTATATTGAGAATATTGCTCTAAAATATTTAAAATATTTGCAATATTTTTCTCTAAATTATCAGCCATTTTATTTAAAACTGTTTTTAAATCATTCAACGCAGTGTTTGTTGTTTGGATATTAATTCTTTGTTTTAAGTCACCTTGTTCAAATTCACCTAAAACTTCAACTGTTTGATTTAAGAAATTTTTATCATTTTCGAGTTTAACTTCAATCAATTCAATATTTTTATTTACTGAAATTGCCATATTCCCGATTTCATCTTGATTTTTTATATCTAATTTTTTAACATTTTTAACTTCATTGTTTAAATACTTAAAGAAATTTGATAATCCTTCTTCAAAATCTCTTAATGGATATAAAATATTTTTATTTAAAATTATAATAGCAATGAATGATATAATTATCAAAATTACAAGGGAAATTATTCCTAAAATCAAATTTAAATCTTTCACATCTTGGATAGCTTCATTTTTTTCCATTTGTGAAATTACAGCATATTTAGTTCCAAATAAATCTAAAGGTAAATAAGAACTTAAAAATGTTTTATTATTATAATCAAATATTATTTCTCCTGATTGACCTTCAATTGCTTTTTTTACATCAGGTGTTTCTACTTTTAACAGTTTAATAGTAGTCTTTGCATTTTTAATAGTCTCATCATTAAGTGTTTCAATAAATCTAGAATTATTTCTTAATGTATAATCATCTCCTACAAGAAAACTATTACCTGTAATTCCTAGTCCTGACTCTTTGAATTTTCCTTCAAAATTCATAATTTTATCTATTTGATTAATAGGAAATTGAATAATTAAATTTCCAATTCTAGTATCTTTCCTAAAAACAGGAGTTGCAATAAATGCGGCAGGAGTATTATAACTTGGTTCATATGGCTCAAAATCAGAGAAAGATACTTTTCCTTTTTCTAAATTATAAGCTTCGTTATTAACTTTTGCGATACCTGTATTTGAATATGGCCCAGTTTTCAAATTTGTAGCATAATCTTTTTCTTTAAAAGTACTATAAACAATATCCCCATTTAAATCAGTAAGAAAAATATCATATAATCCAAACTTTTCCAAAATTGTATTAAATGTTGGATGGAATTTTTCATGATTTAAAGTATAGGTTGAGACATATGAATTTGAAGAAATCATAGCGTTCTTCTCACCAATCTTTGCATCATTTGCAAGAATGTAAATATATTGCGCAATTAGGCCATTGTTAGATGTAGGTAAATATTTTACAGTCTCTTTTTTTTCATTGATTCCATTTAATTTGAAATTTATATCGTTAACATAAAATTCATCATAATGTTTTAATAATGAATTTTTGATATCATCAATATTTATTTCATTTGAAGTTTCACTTTCAATTTTGTCAAAAAATCTACCAAAATAATATAATGCATCAGCTGTGCTAATAGTATTTGCAGTTGATATAATCAAATTTTCTATACTTTTAAAATAGTCACTTATGTGCTGATTTTTAGAAACGGTAATGGATCTTAATTGATCTAATTTTTCTTTTTCAATTTTTTGAGTATTTTTAACAATACTTACACTAATTAGTATTGCAGTTAAAAGAACTAAACTCAATATCACTAATCCAACAAGTTTGTTTTTTATAGATAAGTTCATATTTTTCCTTGTTTTGTTAAGAATAAGACTTATTATACTAAAATTATAAATAATTTTTATTAAACGATGTAACTAAAGGATGATTGTTGAATTTAACCTATTTAATAAGGGATTATTTTATTAAATTTAAAAATGAAATACCGCAAATTGATGAAATAATAAATACTAATAATGAATTAAATGATTTATACTCTTTGGTTGTTGGCGATGAATTTACAAAAACAATTCAAGAAAATATCTTACTAATATATGGATACTCTTTTAGGTTAGAAAATCTTGATCAAAGATTATTCTACACTTTTAGCGAGGCAGTTAATTCAATAAATTTAGATAATCTTATGAAAAATCAAGATTCTTTAAAATTAAATTGTTATGTTTATCTTAGTGTAATTAAATTTATTTTAGATGAATACAATAAGCAAGAAGATAAAGAACTAATCAATAAAGCCATACTAAGATATAAGTCTATCGAAGAACAAAGATCAAAAGAAAACAGATATCATGTATATCAAAGTTAAGGGTCAATTATGAAAATATACTTAAACTGCGACATGGGTGAGAGTTTTGGCATCTATAAAATGGGTATAGATGAAGAGATTATTTCTTATGTTGATATGGCAAATCTAGCTTGTGGATTTCATGCTAGTGATAGTTTAAATATGAATAGAAGTGTAAAACTTGTAAGCGAACATCAAAAATTAATAGGTGCTCATCCTTCTTATCAAGATTTAGTAGGTTTTGGAAGAAGAAGTATGGTTTGTTCTTTAGAAGAAATTATGTCAAAGGTTTTATATCAATTAGGAGCTTTAAATGCCTTTTGTAAAGTTTATAAAACAAATATTTCTTATGTGAAACCCCATGGGGCTTTGTATAATGATATGATGAAAGATGAAAATATTTTCAAAGCTATTTTAAAAGCTGTATCTTCTTTTGATAAAAATATTAGATTAATGGTTTTATCAAGCTCAAAAAATGATATGTACAAACATATTGCTTTATCTTATGGCATTGATTTAATATTTGAGCTTTTTGCTGATAGAAACTACACAGATGATGGATTTTTGGTTTCGAGAAACAAAGAAAATGCTGTAATTCATGATGATTTAGATGTTTTAGATAGACTTGAAACACTAAAAAATCATGGATATATTTTAAGTGAAAATGGAAATAAACTTCACTTACCTGTGGATAGTGTTTGTATTCATGGGGATAATGAAAATGCTTTAGAGTTTGCAAAATTAGCCAGAAGAGTATTATCTTAATTATGGAGTTTAGATTAGCTAGTGTTGATTCTTTTATAATCTATTTTGGAGATGAAATAGATAAAAAAATAAATCAAGAGGTTAAAAAAGCTTTTGCAGTTTTAAAAAAAAGTAGTTTAGATGGAATAATTGAATTAGTGCCTTCATATTCAAGCCTATTTGTGACCTATGATATTTTTAAATATGAATATGATGAAATTACTCAAAAAGTAAAAGAGGTTTTAAAATCTAACAAAAACAGTGAAGTTTTTGAGTCAAAATTAGTTGAAATAGATGTTTACTATGGCCTTGAAGTTGGTTTTGATTTACATAGAATTAGTGAAATTAAAAATATATCTATACCTGAAATTATAAGTATTCATTCATCTAAAATCTATGATGTTTATGCAATAGGATTTTTGCCTGCATTTGCTTATTTAGGAATTGTTGATAAAAAAATTGCAACTAATAGATTAGAAAATCCAAGAACAAAAATACCCAAAAACTCAGTTGCCATAGCAAATACTCAAACAGCTATTTATCCTTTGGATAGTCCTGGTGGTTGGAATATTATAGGCAGAACTTACCAAAATATTTTTGATAAAAAACATGAAAATTTATCTTTGATAAGTTTCAATGATAAAGTTAAATTTAATCCCATAAGTAAAGATGAGTTTTTAAGTAAAGGTGGCATTCTTGAGTCTTGAAATTTTAAATAATCCTATTTTTACAACTGTTCAAGATTTAGGAAGAGTAGGGTACATGCACGCTGGTATTTCAAACTCAGGGGCTAGTGATGAATTTTTGTTTTTATTAGCTAATAAACTTTTGCAAAATGATAAAAATACTTCTTGTTTAGAAATATCAATGGGAAGTTTTGAAATTAAGTTTCATAAAAAAACTAAAATAGTTGTTTGTGGATATGTTGAAAATATTTATTTAGATGAACAAAAAATAGAAGCTTTTAATACTTTTAAAGTTAAAGAAAATCAAGTGTTAAAAATTAAAAACATAGATTTTGGTAAAAAAGTTTATTTAGGTCTAAAAAATGGTTTTGTTTTTGAAAAAATTTTAGGAAGTGCTTCAACTTCTGTAAAAGAGCATTTAGGTGTTTTTGAAGGAAGAAAACTAAAAAAAGGCGATATTTTAGAGTATCAAGAGTACGAAGATGATTACAATACAAGATATAAAGGTGAGTTTTTTTCAAAAACAAATAAAGATATTTTGACTTTGAGAGTAATTATATCTTATCAAGAAAATGAGTTTGATATAAAAGAGAAAGAAAAGTTTTTTACTCAAACTTATACAATTACAAATGATTTTAATACTATGGCTTGCAGATTAGATTGTCTTGAAGAAATTCAATGCAATATTGAAGGTGTAATTTCTGAAGGGATAAGTTTTGGAAGTATTCAAATTCCTAAAAATGGAAAGCCAATAATTTTGCTTAAAAATAGACAAACAATAGGCGGGTATCCTAAAATTGGTTCAGTTTTAGGGATTGATTGTTTTAAATTAGCTCAATGTGCTCCAAATCAAAAAGTTAGATTTGAGCAGATTGATTTAACAAAAGCAAGGGAGTTTACAAAAAATTTTTATTTGATATTCAAGTAGTTTAAAATTATAATTAAATTCCTTTTTGGATAGAATTACTCAAATTTTAAAGGATTTATAGAATATGAGAAAAATTAATATAAAAGATATAAAAGTAACAGTTGATTTAGCAAATCTAATTAACATTAATACACCAAGTAAAGTGCTTATAGATTTGCTTGGAAATGTCTATGTAAATGAGCAAATGACTAAAAATATACCTATTATTGCTCTTATGGATAATTTTAAAAATGTATATTTAGATTTAAATACAATGGTGAATCAAAATTTAGCTGATTATAAAGCAGAAATTTTAGGTACTAATTGTAAATTAAGTCCTGTTGGTAACTGGCAGAAGATAATTGATTATAATAAAAATCAATTTTTGTATTTTGATCACCAAAGTGATGGTGTGGAAATTTTTGAAGATTCAATTATGGAAGATATAGGATGGCATGCTAGTCCTTTGGAAATTTCATATAGAGAAATTTCAGAGTTTATTGAAGAAAATTGTGATGGAACTTTAGTGTTCTATGATAATGGTGTTCAATTTAATGGTTTTGCAATTGTTGATAATATTGAAGATGTTAGAGCAAAAACAAAAGAGTTTGTAGTTCAAAAAGCTAAGCAAAATATTGAAGATGGTATAGTAGACGTTGATGATGACGATGTTATTGAATCAATGGAATTTTTTGGAATTAAGGCTTAATATTGGAAGAATTTATTAAAGAATGGGGTTATATAGCTCTGTTTTTATACTCATTTGGCGGTGGATTTGTAGGTTTAGTTGTTGCAGGAGTTTTATCTTTTGCAGGTGATTTAAACTTATATATCTCAATAATGGTTGCAATTACAGCAAACTTTTTAGGGGATCAGTTTTTGTTTTTTATAGCAAGGGGCAATAAAGCTTATGCTAAAGGAATGATGAAAAACTATGGAAGAAAAATTGCATTAGCCCATATAATGATGAGAAAATATGGCTCTTTTGTTGTGTTTATTCAAAAATATATATATGGAATTAAAACTTTAATTCCATTAGCAATGGGGCTTACAAAATATTCATACTTTAAATTTTCTGTTTTAAATATATTTGCTTCGATTATTTGGGGACTTATAGTAGGTTTTGCTTCATTTAAAGCAGGTGAATATATACTAAGTACAGCTGATGATTTTAAATATGTTGGATTAGGAATTGTAGTAGTTGTTATTCTTGGAATTTCATACGTATTTAAAAGAATTGACAAAAAGAAAAACTAGGAAAAACTATAAAAACAATAAATGAAATAAATATATCTAAGGATTTTAAAGAAAATCTAAAATCTTTGGGTTTTGAAAAATTAACGGCTATTCAAGAGAAAAGTGCTGAAATTTTATTAGAAAATAAAGATTGCATTGCAAAAGCTCAGACGGGTTCTGGAAAAACATTAGCTTTTTCCTTTCCTGTTATAGAAAAAATTGATGTAAAAAATTACAAAATACAAACTTTGATTTTAGCACCAACTAGAGAGTTAGCAAATCAAATTGCTCAAAATATGAGAAATTATATAAGACATATTCATAATGTTAAGGTTTTGACATTATGTGGTGGAATGCCTTTTAAACCACAAGTTGCTTCACTTTTTCATGGAGCGCATATTATTGTAGGAACAGCAGGTAGGGTGTTAAAACACTTAAAAGAAGAAAATATTGATTTATCAAATGTAAATCAACTTGTGTTAGATGAAGCAGATAAAATGCTTGATATGGGTTTTTACGATGATATTATGGAAATAATAGAGTACTTACCAAAACAAAGACAAACTATGCTTTTTTCAGCTACTTATGAAAATAATATTGAAAAATTAGCTAAAGATATTTTAAATGACCCAGCTTTTATTGAAGTTGAAGCAGTGAAAAACAAGATAAAGCAAGTTTTTTATAAATGTCAAAAACAAAATAGAAAAAATCTTTTAATTCCTGTAATTACTCAAAATAAAGCAAGTTCTATTTTAATCTTTGCAAATATGAAAATCGAGTGCGATGACATTGCTGACTTTTTAGATGAAATGGGTGTTGATGTTTTAACTTTGCATTCAGACCTTGACCAAAGGGAAAGGGATGAAGTTTTTGCTCTATTTAAAAGCAAATCTTATCCTGTTTTAATTGCAAGTGATGTGGCTTCAAGAGGTCTTGATGTTGATGATATTGATTTAGTAATCAACTATGAATTAGCAAAAGATTCAAAGGT
>JALRJW010000291.1 GCA_023268955.1 Aliarcobacter sp.
ATGTTTATATTTATGGTAATAGTTGGATACTTTATGTCAAAGCTTTTTATAAAGCCTATGAAAGACTCATTACATCTACTTGATAGATTTATAAAAGATACAACCCATGAGCTTAATACTCCTGTTAGTGCTATTATGCAAAATATAGAGATGATAAATAAAGATAGTCTTGATGAAAAAACTATTAGGAAAATAAATAGAATAGAAATAGGTGCTAAGACTATTTCAAATATTTATGAAGATTTAACTTTTTTAACCCTAAAAAATAAACTTATTTCTCAAAATGAAAGATTAAATTTAAACAGTATCATAAATCAAAGGGCGGAGTACTTTAAATCATTAGCTTTGAGTAAGAAGATAAATATTGAACTAGACTTGCAAGATGAAGTTTACTTAACAACAGATATTAAAAAGATTTCAAAACTTATTGATAATTTAATATCAAATGCTATTAAATACAATAAGATTAATGGAACTATTAAAATAGGGTTAAGACAAAACTATTTTGAAGTTATAGATAGTGGAATTGGAATTTCAAAAGAGAATTTAGAAAATCTATTTAAAAGATACACTAGATTTAACACAAGCGCTGGTGGTTTTGGAATAGGGCTTAATATAGTATATTTAATTGCCACTGAGTATGGTTTAAAAATAGATGTTAAGTCTGTTTTAAATGAAGGTACGAGGTTTAAAATATCATGGTAAAAAAACTTTTAATAGTAGTATTTATCTTTAATATATATTCATATGCTTCAAGTTATGAGCAAAATTGCGTTGCGTGTCATGAAAAAATGATAGTAAGCATAGATAAGTATTTTTATAGATACTTACTTAAATATAGCAGTGAAAAAAATGTTAAGTCTTCACTATATGAGTATTTAAAGAATCCAAGCAAAGATAAAACTATAATGCCTGATGCTTTTATAAAAAGATATGGGATTAAAGGAAAATCAAATTTAAATGATGAAGAGTTAAAAAAAGCCATAGATGAATACTGGGAAATTTACAAAGTTTTTGGAAAACTAGAATAATAGTTTAAATCTTTACACAATAACTTCACAAATATATTTTAAACTTCTTATATAAAACAAATAGGAGTTTAAAATGAAAATCTTATCTAAAACATTAATAGCCTTATCAATTTTTACAGTTAGTGCAAGTTCTTTATTTGCAGGAAATCATCACAGAGATACAAGTTTTGCAAAAGTAATTTATAGTGAACCTATATATACATATGTAAGTAAAAACGTAAAAGAGTGTTATGAAGTTCCTGTTCAAAAAAAAGTATATAGACCAAGCAATGACAACTATAGACATAGCAGTGGATACAATTCAAACTCAATAGGTGTTGATACTATTGTAGGAGCTACTATTGGAGTTGTTATAGGAAATCAAATAGGAAAAGGTAACGGAAGAGATGCTGCTAAAATTGTAGGTGGTTTATTAGGTGCTGCTGTTGCAAATGCTTCAAGGGAAGATAGATATAGCTCTAATAGTTATGAAGCAAGAAATGATTA
>JALRJW010000245.1 GCA_023268955.1 Aliarcobacter sp.
TTCCTCATGCTGAAAAACGCCAAACTCGTTAGAGCTTGACGTTTTCCTTAAAAACTTCAATATCAAAATCTTTATTTGGAATATTTAAAAAAGAATCCCTAACACAACCTCCAACCAAAATAGGCTTTGAGCCATTTTGATTAAGAGTGTTTAGGATTTTTACTAATATCTCAGGTATATTAGTTTTAATATTATTAAGAGTTGTATATATGTACATCTCTTTGTGGATATGGAATTGAGATTCCCTCTTCATCAAATGTAATTTTGATTTTTTCAGTTAAATCAAATTTAACATTCCAATAATCAGGTGTATTAACCCATGCTCTAACTACAAAGTTTACAGAAGAATCTCCTAATTCAGATACAGCAATTCTGATTTCTTTATCTTTTAAAATTCTTTCTTCTTCATCAATTATTCTTGCTAAAACTTCTTTAGTTTTTCTGATATCATCATCATAACCAATACCAACAACTAAATCCACTCTTCTTTCAGGATTTGCATTTACATTTGTGATAGTGCCATTTATAATTGAACCATTTGGAACAATTAACTTTTGATTATCTCCCGTTTTTAAAACTGTATGGAAAATAGTGATCGCTTCAACAGTACCGCTTACACCACCAGCATTTATAAAATCACCCACTTTAAATGGTCTTAATAAAATAATCATAACACCACTTGCAAAATTCCCTAAAGAATCTTTAAGTGCTAAACCAACAGCTAAACCAGCAGCACCCAAAATAGCAAAAAATGAAGTTGTGTCTACTCCAACTTGTTTTAAAGCCGTTAAAACAACAATTACAAGTAATACATAGTAAATAATATCATGCAAAAATTTAGCTAAAGTTTCATCAACTTTAGAACTTTTTGTCATAATTTTTTCAATAGTATCAGATACTTTTCTAACAAGCCATTTTCCAACAACAAATATTACAATTGCGATTGCAATATTTAATGCATACAGACCAATCATGTCACTTACAGCTTGTACACTTGATTCCATATCTTATCCTTTAATTAATTCTTTAATTGCTGAAGAAACATCATCAATAGAAACATCAGTTTTTTCACCTGTTTTTCTATCAACAATTTCTACCATTCCCTCTTCTAATTTCTTACCAACTACAACAGCATAAGGGAAACCAATTAATTCAAAGTCACCCATTTTAAAACCAAATCTCTCTTTTGTTCTATCATCAATGATTGTTGAGATTCCATTTGATTTTAAATCATCATAGATTTTCATACCAGCTTCAAGCTCTTCATCTTTTTTAGCATTTGAAACAATAACATCTACCATAAATGGAGCTGTTTCTTTAGTCCAAATACAACCTTTTTCATCATGATTTTGTTCAATTACAGCTGCTACTAATCTTGAAACACCAATTCCATAACACCCCATAATAAATGGCTGAGTTTTTCCATTTGCATCTAAGAAATTTGCATTCATAGCAGCAGAATATTTTGTTCCTAATTGAAAAATATGTCCAGCTTCAATACCTTTTGTATAAGATAATTTTCCACCACAACAAGAACAAGTATCACCCTCTTGAACAGCAACTAAATCTTTGAATACAACATTTTGCATGCTTGTTAAATCAAAACCTTTATAGTGGTAGTCAATTTCATTTGCACCAATTACAAGGTTATTATCTTCAGCTAATTCACTATCAACAAAAACTTGAACACCCTCTTTAATACCTAAAATTCCACAGAATCCAGGAACAATTCCAGCTTCAATGATTTCATCTTCACTAGCATCATCTAACTCTAAAGCATCAACAGCATTGCAAGCTTTTGTCTCTTCAAGTTCATCAATTCCTCTTACAAAGAAAACAACGATTTCTGAACTATTTTCAAAAATTGCTTTTTTAATAACTGCTTTCATTGAATAATATGGATTAGTATCCATAAAAGAGTTAACTTCTTCAATAGATTTTTGGTTTGGTGTGTGAACTTTTTCTAAAGCAATTGTTTCAAGTCTCTCTTTTGAATTAGGTTCTCTAACTGCAGCTTCAATACCTTTTGTATAAGATAATTTTCCACCACAACAAGAACAAGTATCACCCTCTTG
>JALRJW010000306.1 GCA_023268955.1 Aliarcobacter sp.
AACTTCAGCATCAACCCCCGCTTTTTTTGCATCATAGTTCAGAGACTTTTGAATATTTATAACTGTGTAAGTGAGGCTGCTGTCAGAGCGCGCGTCATTTTTTTCGTATGTAAATTTGCTGCCATCGTAATAAATGTTCAGCGGATTGTCATTTTTTGGGCTAAATACGATCTCTTTAAGAGAGTGGTCATCATTAAGAATTATTCTAAATCTGTCTCCTGGATAAATATTGTTGAGTCTTTGAGCTCTCTTGTCAGAGGCCATTAACTTAGTCAATAGGTCGCCAGAAAGGCCCGCACTAAAAAAGAATTTATAAAAAGCATCACCCCTAGATACTTTGAAGCTAAAGTCGTGTTTGCCTCCTGCTATCGAAGGCGTACAGAGCACTGAGAGCGATAAGAACAAGGAGGGTAAAAAAAACTTTTGCATCTGTGAGAGGGTTTAGCCGCCAGACCCTATAAACGACTGAGCTATTTGTCGAGAAAGCTGGTCATTTTCCACAACACTGTCTAATGTGTCAAGGTTCCTACAAGCGGCCTCATCGAGAGTTTTTTCAACAATTGTTGGGATATCTAAAAACGTTATATGGCCACTTAAAAATGCTTGTTGTGAATTTAGCTCATTTTTCTTTGATTCTATTGTTTTTAGAGTTGAGTCATATTTTGCTTTTTTTTGCTCATAAATTACTTCAGAAAAATCTATCTTATCTTTTGAAATACCACCAATTTTATATAATTTTTTATTTGTTTCAAACTCTTTAAGTGATAATTTCATATCAAGTTTTAAAGAATTTAATGATGACATAGAAGCTTCAATTGAAGATTTTAAAGCATCTAAAGAGTGTATGATTTGAGATATATTCTCTTTATACTCTAAATCATCGATTAAAACTAATAAATCACCTTTTTTCACTTTTTGATTTTCTTTTTCAAATATTTTTGTAATATGCCCTGATATTTTTGTAGAGATTTTTGGGTTCTCAAAAGCTTCAAGTTTTGCACTATATATTTCAAAGTTATCCAAAGTATTATCATCTTTTGTTTCTAAAGGTTTATATGTATGGACAAAAGCTTTTTTCTCATTTGAAATTTCATCTTTTTTTTCTTTGATTAATTTAAATCCACCAGCTATAAGTAAAGCTATAATTATAAATAAAACTATTTTCTTCATCTATTAATCTCCTCTATTCTTTTGTTAGATATTGGTAATAAAATCTTGATTTTAAAAGATTGTTATTTGCTTGAATTTGATTTGCTTGAAGAAGTTGTTCATTTGAAAAGGCTAAAAGATAATCATTTATACTTATCTGATCCTCTTCATATCGTATTTTCTCTATTTGAGTTGTTTTTTGTGCTAATTTAAATTGTGATTTTGCACTATTTGATAAACTAATATTCTGTTTTATAAGCTCTTTTGATTCTAAAATTTTGTTTTCATACTCATTTGTTAGTTTTTTATACTCTAAAGTAGATTTTATTTTTTCAATTTTTGCTTTTTGAAGATTTTTTTCTCTTACATTAAAATCAAAAATATTCCAGTTAAGTTGTAAAGCAATATTTGAAACACTCTCTTTTTCTCCCTCACCATAAGTGTCTGAATAAGCAGCTTCGAAATTTACTGTTGGATAATATAAAGATAAAGCTTTATTATAATCTTTATTTGATTTTTCCAAATTTGTTTTTGCAACTTTAATCTGTGGCAATTTTTCTAAATTATATTTATTATCTTCATTTGCAAAAGATATACTTTCTAGTTTTCCTAGTTTTTTATTTTCTCCATAGATTAGAAAAGATAAGCTATTTTTTAATATATTTATTTTTGTCTTAACTTCAATAATTTTTGCTTCATTTTTTTTAATATCTGATTGAATTTTAAAAACATCAACTTTAGCTTTTTTACCATATTCAAACTCTTTTTCAATGATTTTTTCTAGTGATTTTAAAACCTCTTGATATTTTTCATAGGAATTTTCAATATTTTGCAAAGATAAAATATCACTAAAAAGTACTTGAGTGTTGTATTGCATTTGAAGAAAAGTCAATTTTTCTTTTTCCTTTGAGATAAAACTATTTAGTTTAGCTATATCAATATCATTTGATAAGCCAAAACCATTAAAAAGTGTAACTTTATAAGAGATTCCTAAAGTAGTTAATTTATCACTTGTAACGACATCACTTGAAATTGGTGGAGCTAAAGGGGCTAAAGTTCTTTTATCATTGTATTTTGTAATTGAACTATTTAGATTAAATTTCCCAAATTGCGTGTCTTTTTTTTGCTCTTTTGATAAAGATGAAATTTCACTTTCATTTTTAGAGATTTTTATATCAAGATTGTTTTTTTCTAAATCTTTTAATGCTTTATCTAAAGTAAGTGCATAAGTTGATGCTATAAAAATTAAAGTTAAAACAACTATTTTCATTGAACCTTCCTCTATATTTTTTGAAAGCTTAAAAAAGAAGTGTTAATAAAGTATAAATATAAACACTTCATTAACAAAACTATTTTAGAATTACTTATGAAAAAGATATTATTAGTAGAAGATGATGCTATTTTAGGTGAAACTATTGTAGATATTTTAGAAGATAAAAATTATGAAGTAATATGGGTAAAAGATGGAAAACAAGCCCTTGATAAAAGTTTTTGCACTAAATATGATTTGTATTTATTAGATGTAAATGTACCTTTTATAAATGGTTTTGAACTTTTAAAAGACTTAAGACAAAGTGCAGATATGACACCTGCTATATTTATAACTGCATTAGTTGATATAAATAGTTTAGAAAAAGGTTTTGATGTTGGAGCTGATGATTATATAAAAAAACCTTTTAATGAAAAAGAGCTTTTAATTAGAATAAATGCCCAAATAAAAAAGAGTTTTAACTCCTATGAAAATATTTTAAAATACAAAGATTTAGAGTATGATATTGATTCAAAAATCCTAAAAAAAGATAAAAATATAGTTCATCTAAGTCCAAGTGAAAATGAACTTCTAGAACTATTTTTAAAAAATCAAGGTAAAATTATCTCAAAAGATGAAATACTTTTTACTTTAAAAGATGGTGAAATGGGAAGTGATGCCTCACTTAGAGTTCAAATCTCAAAATTAAAAAAAATAGGTCTTGAAATTTCAAATATAAGAGCAGTAGGATATAGATGTGAAAAATTATGAAAAAAAAGCTTTAATAAAATTTACTACCATATACTTTTTTTTAGTTGCCATTTTAGTATTGATTCTTGGATTTTTATATTTTTGGCAACAAAAACATCTAATTATGAAAAAAACTGTAACACAAATGCTTCAATATTCTCAAGTTTTAGTTAAAACCAATTTTAAATATTCCCAAGAGGGTTTTTCCTATGAATTAAAAAACAATCAAAAAATAGTTTTTGATATACCAACTAAAGAAGGGAAGTACTATACAAAAATATTCCCTATATCAAAAAAAGAGGGTTTTATAAAAGTAAGCACTTTAGCAAAACCAATTGATAAGGAAATTGCTAAAGTTAAAAATTTTACAATATCCTTGCAAATTATACTTTTAATTGTTTTCCTTACAGTAAGTTATCTTCTTGCAAAACTCTCTATAAAACCTATGAAAGAAACCATAGAGCATCTCGATATGTTTATTTTGGATCTTATTCATGATCTCAATACCCCATCCACATCAATTTTATTAAATACAAATATATTAATCGACAAAGAAAATGATGAGAAGAAAAATAAAAGACTTCAAAGAATCGCTAAAAGTGCACAAAATATATCTTCACTATATAAAAACCTTGAATTAATCCTTACCCAAAAACTTCCAAAAGAGTCAATTGATTTATCTTCTTTGATTGAGAAAAAGATTGAAGATTTTCAACTTTTATATCCAGAGGTAAAGTTCAATATCAATATTCAAGAAAAGACAAAAATCTTTAGCAATGAAAAAGTACTAAATAGAATCATTGATAATATTTTATCAAACAGTTGCAAGTATAGTAATGAATTTAATCCAATAGTTACAATTGAATATCAAAATAAAAATTTAATTATAAAAGATAATGGGAAAGGTGTAAAGTATCCTAAAAAAATATTTGAAAGAAGTTATAAAGAGAGTGAATTAGGGCATGGTATTGGAATGCATATTGTTCATAGGCTGTGTGATAATCTTGATATTGAAATAACAATTGATTCTAAAGAAAATTTCGGAACAGATGTAGTTTTGATATTTTAATACATTATATTAACTGATATGAATTTTCTTTTTTTATATATTTAATTTTTCTTTTGTTACAATCAAGGCGAGAGGTTATATTATGAATATTAAGAATTTTATTGAGCAACAATTTGAAAAAATTGAATCATTACATAATAAAAAAGATGAATCTGTAATTCATCTAGATAAAATGCTTTCTGTCTTAGCACAAATAATTGATGAACATAATTTGTTAGATGAATATTATGAAAGATATATCGATTTAAAAAAAACTATCCGTTCTCTTTAAAGCTTTTAACCTGTCAAACTCTTAATTTGCCATACAAATAAAATTGGTTACTATATACCAAATAATTTTTAAGGAAATTTTATTATGAATAAAACAGAATTTATTGAAGTTATTGCTTCTAAAACAGGTCTATCAAAAAAAAGATGCTGGATCTGCATTAGATACAAGATTAGAAACTATTACTGAAACTTTATCAAAAGGTGATAGTGTATCATTTATTGGATTTGGAACTTTCTCAACTTCTAAGAGAGCTGCAAGAAGTGGTGTTAACCCATCAACTGGTGAGAAGATTCAAATTGCAGAATCAACTGTTGCTAAATGATCTGTCTATATTAAATAAGACACAAAATTCTTGATAATTTTTCCTTAACCTCTAAATTTTGGAACACTAAACACTTAAATGAGTTTTCAGTGTTCCATAAATTGTTCAAAAAGTAAAAATTGCAAATTCCCATAAACCTTAAAGAGATTTGGAACATATGTATATCTTTATTTTGAGATTTAAAACT
>JALRJW010000007.1 GCA_023268955.1 Aliarcobacter sp.
ACCAAAGAAACTGAAAACTTTAAGTATCGTCATGTAAATCCTGCATCAAGAGAAACACAAACTACCTTCACTATAAATTTAGAAAATATTCTAAAACTGACTGGTGGTAAAATCAATTTCTTTTCATCTAAAAGATATGATTTTTCTTCTTTTGAAGCCTTAGAAATTTTTTCTTTAAAAAGTAGTTTATCACTGCTTTCAAAGTTCTTACTTATAGCTATATATTGAGCTTGCATAGCCTCTTTATCCCTAGTTAAAGGCTCATCAAAATATACATCATTTGCCCCAATAGTTAATATAGGGTTTTGATATTTACTTGATAATTTGATATCTTGCTTTGAAATATCAATAGCCTTTTGCAAACCTTGTAATTGTTTATTGTTTTCATAAGTTTTATTTACAATATCCTTTATTTCAACAGCACTTGATAAAAAAGGAATTAGGCATAAAAATAAGGCTAGCTTTTTCATTATAAGTTTACGCTACCTCTAACTGTATGAACTATATCATCAGCTGTTTTAAATTTAAGTTGATATTGCCAAGTTCCACCCATTGTAAAGTTGATATTTAATATATATTTATCGCCAACTAATTTTGCTTTGTCTTCATATTCCATATAAGGCATTCCAGGCATTTCAGGCATAAAAAATTTGATTTTTACTTTTGCATTAGTTAAATATTCACCATCTTTAGCAAGTTTTACATAAATATCATTAGTACCAACTACCAAAGTTTTGTCAGATTTTAATTCGATATCATAACCATCTTTTGAACCATTTTGGTCAATACCATTTGCAAAAAGCAATCCTGTTAATAAAAAACCTGCAAAAATAAGTTTAAAAAAGCTTTTCATTTTAATACTCCTAAATTTTTATTTTAGGAATATTACTTGTTTTATGTGGAGGGTGTGTGGAGAAGAAATAAATTAGTGGAATAAACTAGAATTCCAGAACAAAAGTGGTTCCCATATCTACTTTAGAATCAACTTTTATATCTATTTTGTATTCATTGCATATTAATGAAACGATATTTAAACCTAAACCAAAGCCACCATTTTGATTTGTTGCTCTGAAATATCTTTTATAAATATCATTAATTTTATCTTTAGAGATACCTATTCCTGTATCTTTTATAGTTAGTTTATTCTCTTTTAGAGTTATGCTTATTTTTCCATTTATTGAATTGTATTTTATTGCATTTGAAAATAGATTATTAAACAATCTTTCAAAATCATTTTCATCAATTTTATATTTAAAGTTTTCCAATTCTAATTTAAGTTCGATTCTCTTTTTCGTATATAAAGGCTCAAAATTTTCTACTAATTTTTCAATTAAATTCTTTAAATCATACTCATTTATATTTTTTTGATTATCTTTATTTTCTAAAAAAACGTATGTCAAATCTTTGTAAATTTCTGAAATTCTATTTGCACTTAATTTTATTCTTTGTATTTGTTTAGAACTTAGATTTTCACTCTCTGTTGACATCATAATAGCAGCAATAGGTGTATTTAACTCGTGAGTTGTATCTTTTATGAAGTTATTTAGTTTTTCTCTTTCATGCTTTAAAGGCTTTATAAAAAGTTTTGCTAAGTAATATCCAAATATAGAAATAAGAAAATAAATAAAAGCAAAAAATATAAATATATCTTTATATAATTCATCAATTTTCTTATGCAAAATATCTTCTTTTATAGCAATATAATAAACACCTAAATGCCCTAAAGTTGAGTCATTTACTAAAATTATATTTTTACCTTGATGAATAATTTTCTCTGAAAAATCAATTTTATCATCCAAATTTCCATACATTTTATTCTTATTTTTATCATAAAAAGAGATTTTATATTCACTGTTGTTTAAAGCTTGAGATTTGTTAAACAATGAACTAGTCATATGTGCAAAGATTATTTTAGATGATATTTCAGATGCTTTATTTTCCATATTTGATTTAACTAAATCATAATACATGGTTTTTTCTTTTTGAAAATAAAGCACTGCCACAAGTATTAAAAGCACAAAAGATGAACCTAAATATAAAAACAAAAACTTAAAGAAAGTTGTTTTTTCACTCTTTGTTAAATCTATAACCAACTCCTCTTGTATTTGAAATTTTATCCTCACCAACTATTTTTCTAAGATTTTTGATATAGGTTCT
>JALRJW010000026.1 GCA_023268955.1 Aliarcobacter sp.
AGTAACTATCGCTATTTCACACTCATCATTATATGGTGCATTAATAACACCTGTTAATAACACATCTAATTTTGCATTAAGTTCATTAGCAATAACTTTAGCTATTTGAAAACCACCTAAAGAACTAGATATAACAATCCATTCTTCAAGTTTCATTCTACTTATAGGAAGAATATCAAGAAGTCTATATGCCGCAACTTCTCTATTCTTAAAATAAACACTACTTTTTGATACTTCTTCACTCATACTATTCTCTATTTATCTTGTTGTGAAATATATTTTTGTTTAATTCCACCCAATGGTTTTAATTGAAGTTGGAAGTAAACAACACTTTGTTCAATTGCTGATGTAGGATTATTTTGAGTTGTTGGAATAATTTCATTTTCAAGTCTTATATCAAAATTCCAACAATTTTCATTAATGTTAAATTTTAAACCTTGTTTATTTCTTATATTTTCTTTAAGGTTATAGTTAGTGTAATAACCCATTTTATAGTATTTATTAAATCTATAATCCAATGAAGCAGAATAAGATTCTAAATCTTCTCTACTAGAATTTTCACTACTTTTAGAATCATAGTAAGCTAAATTAATTTCAAAGTTATTAATATTATAATTTATGCTCAAAGTATTTTCAACAAACTTATCATCTTGGAAATTATAAGTAACACTATTTGAAATAAATCCATTTTCAATATTAATTTTTGTATAGTTAATCAAATCATCAAACTTAGCTTCATTTAAACTATTGTAAATAATCGATTGAGTTAAAGAGTGATTTATAATTTCTTTCAAATCATCTTTATCAAATAAAGATTGATTTAACTTCAACTTAATGAATTTATCTGTTTGTGTAACAGGGAATGGTGATAATTGATTCTCTATTGCAGAGTTTTCAACAGTAGTAACTTTGTATAAATCACCATCTTTATGTGCTAATTTAGGATATAAATATGAAGCATCAAAAGATACTGTATGTAAATAATTTTCATATGGTTTAATTAAATTTGTACCAACTCCAATTGTAGTCTCATTTTGAATTAATTCACCATTTTTAATATTCAAACTAGAATTGTCATAGTTATATTTACTAAATATTGTATTGTTTTTAATACTAAAATATAAATAATCATCAAGTATGTTTTTTGAGTAAGATACAGGAATAGATAAATCATAAATTGTGGCATTTATGCCTTCATCTCTAGTATAATTTTTAAACTGGAAGTCAAAGTTGTAATTTAAATTGTCTAAAAATGTTTCATTAATATACTTATGTAAATGAAGTTGAGGTAACTCTTGTAATGTTGAATCGTTTGAATTTACACTTGTATCAATATAGTATTTTCCATACAAACCATAATAATATGAGTTTGTATTAAAAAAATAGTTTAATTTCGATTCAATTTTTTCATTAGTAGAAACTGTGTTCTCATCATTTTCTAGAGTTATATATTCTACATCATTTAATGAATTTAAATCTAAATAAAGACCATCTTGATTATCACTATTTGAGAATAATTTACTTCTTGTGTAATTTAAATTCCAACCAAAGTGTTTATTATTTTTTAAATCAAACTCATTAAAATAAGAACTTTTTTCTTTAAAAATACCAGTTTTAAAATTTAAACTAGAATAAGCACTATCAACTAATCTGTAATTAACGTATATTCCTGAACCTCTAAATGTTCTAATCTGAGGTGTAAATTCAATATCATAATAATCTGCAGGAGCAACATAAATAGGTTGAGAGTAAAATAATCCTTCATCATCGGAAAAACCTAAAGAAGGATATAATAAACCTGTTCTTCTAGTAGTGTCTGTTGAAAAACCTAAATAAGGTGTGTATAAAACAGGAATGTCTTTAATGTAAAGTCTTGTATTATAAGTATTTAACCATTTATCTTCTGTATCATAATCTGCACTTGTAGATTTTATAGACCAAAATGGATCAATACAATTACAAGAAGAAATTGTAGTAGCATCCAAATCTACAGTATTATTTTGTTTATTGGTGATATTTGAATTTAACCAAATGTTCGTACTTTTATCAAATAATACAGTTGGATTTTGATAAATATCATTAGTTTTGATGTTTAATTTTGCATAATTTGATTGAGTTTGTATTGTATTATTTTTAACAATCATAACATTATCAAAAAGTTCAATTTCACTTTTCTCTTTGTTATAAATTATTTTATCAGCAACTAAATAATAGTCACTAGAATAAGCTACAACTTCCCCTGTTGCTGTTATAACATTTGTTTTTGTATCAATATTGTTAGCTAATATTTGAAATTGTTGATTTGTTTCTTGTTTTGCCGTTGATGCATTTAAAATTGTTGCTGCAAGTACTAAAGAAGATATGGTATATTTAAGCATTTACCACCAACGTCTTTCCTGTAAAGTCATGGAATGTTTTTCTACCTTC
>JALRJW010000035.1 GCA_023268955.1 Aliarcobacter sp.
CTTATTCATTTTTTATTTTAACTCAGAATCTCTAAAATTCTGTGTATGAATTTATGTTACCACTCCACTATAGATAAATTTTTTATAGCTTTTTTTACACTTGTAGCATTTGCATCTATCTTAGTGATATTTTCTCCAAAATATATGCTAATTTGTTTATTTTTATTTAGTTTAATATATTTCTTATTTGCCTTTGAAAAAGAGCTTTCCCATAATCCTCTTATGTAAAAAGGAATAATTGAAATATCTGTTTTACTCATATTTAATATATATTCAAAATCTTTTTTAAATTCACCTAAATGACCATTTTTAGTTATGTGTTTTTCAGGAAAAAGTACTACATAATTTTGATTTTCTAAGGTTTTAGATATCTCTTGTTTATTGTTAATATCAATAATATTTACAGATTTTAGTAAAAATTTTAAGTACCACTTATCATAAATTTTTTCATCTAAAATAAAATAAGTATTTTTAGGCAAAAAGCATGATAAAACATACCAATCTATATAAGAAACATGGTTTCCTAAAAGTAAACAGCCTTTATTTTTAGGAAGATTTTCTAAGCCTTTAGTATCTATTTTTAGGTTAAATATTTGATTTAAAACAGATTTTTTAAGGCTCATTTTAATTTTCTTTTTAGATGATTATCTCATCAACTTTTGTATTTCTTACAATATCTAAATTAAAAGTTTCATTTGCAAGATTTCTAACACTTGTTTCACTATAAGTATTGATGATTTTTTGAATAGTTTTCATTTCATCTTTTGAAAAAAGTTCTTCATCAAACTCTTCATTTTCATTTGCTGTAAATTTTAGTTCAACAAATGTCTCTTTTTTGTTAATATCAATATCAATAAATTCGCATAATTCATCAATTAAAAATGTTCTTAAATCATCTTCTTCAAGCTCTTCTTCATTTGCTATTACATCAAATAAATCACTTAAGATTAGTCCTTCTGGATTTCTTTTTTGTTTAATGTAAGTATCAAAAAATATTTTAGAACCGCAAAAATTTTGATGATTGTAATCCATAAAAAACATCATTAAGATTAGTTTTTTATCATTTAAGTTTTTTACTTTTTTATGAAGCATATACAAAATAAGATTTGCAACTTTTGTAATATCAAATTTTTCGAATTCTACATTTTCCAATGATTTAGCCTTTGTGCGTTTGTGTGTTTTTTAATTTCTTCGCATATTATAGGAAAAAATTCCAAAAAGTCTTTTTCAATTTCATCAATATTCTCAAAAGTAGGGGAAATATATGAAGTTAAAGTATCTCGTAAAAGAAGTCTAGGTGATAATCTTCTATCAATTCTTTTAAATGCTAATGATAAATCTTCAAGATTTGAGTAAGCATGCAATAGTTCATAATCTACAATTTTTCTTAATTCATTTTGCACATTAAGAGGATAAGTTTTTAATAAAACTCTAGTTTGCTTGTAAAAAGTATGGGTAAAAGTTTCAAAATCAATATTGCAAAATTTATTCCAATTTTTAGTAAGTAAATAATCATAGATTAAATCAACAGCTACGCCTCTTAAAAGTCCTTTTGTTTTTAATCTATTTTTACTATTAATAAAGTGAATGTTATCATCACAAAATCCATCAATTATTTTATGGGTAGTAATTCCTTTTTTTACATCATCACTTGCATTTTCCCATGCTTTACCTTTTAATGGGTCTGAGATGTAATTTCCTATTTGAAATTCAACACTGTATTCTGATAAAAAAATATGCGCTAACCAATTCAATAAAAACCTTTTTTTGGGATTTTAGCATTAAAATAATAAAATTCATTTATGAAAACTGATATTTATTATGACAAAGAGTGTCCATTTTGCAAAAAGTACGCTCAAATCTTATCTTTAAAACAAAATCATGATATTTCTATCTTAAATGCTAGAGAAAATTTGCATAAAATAAAAGAGTTTAAATCTTTAGGATTTGATATCAATGATGGCATTATAGTTACTTTAAATGATGAAATTTTGCAAGGTAGTGATGCAATTATATTTTTAGATAAATTAGATAAAAAAAGTTCTATTTATGATAATTGGTTTTTTAAAAAAGTTTGTTATCCCTTTTTAAAATTAATTAGAGTAGTTATTTTAAAAATATTTGGGAAAGACCCAAATATTTAATTTTTTTAGATTGTTTTTTAGATTTGATAATCAGGTGGAGTATCATCCCACTCAAATAAGAAACACATAGGTAGTTGCTCTTTTTTATGAAGAATTCTAGCTGTAATAACTCCACCAATAAAAATAGAAGTAATTGCAACCGCTGAAGCAAATGCTAAAGTTGAAAGTCCTGTTAAACCTTGCCCAACTGTACATCCAATTGATAAGATACCACCAACGCCCATTAAAGCACCACCAATCATATTGAATTTTACTCTATCTATATTTTGACCAGAAGTACACCCAAAGCTGTATCTTCTGTTTACTTTAGACATTGAAAATGCTCCTATTAAAGCACCTGTGATAACGCTAACAGCAAAACTAAATTCGCTTACTTGATAAAACATAAATAACTCTAAACTTTGAGCAGTTGGATATACAAAAGTAATTCCAGCAGGATTAATAACTCTTTCCATACTTTCAGCCCCAATTACACCTGTAATATACCAAGCAACAGCTATTAATAAACCAATTAAAATTCCATCAACTAATGTAAATATTCTTTTTATGCTTTTAGTTAAAATCAACAATATTGCAAATAAAATAGCCAATACAACAAAAATATTCATTTTAAAGCTACCAATATATGATGACCATTCAACTAAAGTAGGGTTGTTGATAAATGGAGATAAAGCTCCATTTAAAAAACCTTTTGTTGTTCCGTATGCAAAAATACCAATAAATATTAAAGTAATTAATGCTTTTGAATCACCTTGACCAAATTTAATTAAACTTCTGTTGCTACAACCATCAGCAATCATCATTCCTGTTCCAAACATTAATCCACCAATTATAATGGCAAAATAGTTTATATTGCTTTTATAATAGTTTGTAGTTGTTAAATCTAATTCAAATTGATTTGTCATAAGAGTTGTTGCTGTAATTGCTACAATCATAGCCATAATTACAGATGCTCCACGTCTTGTTGATTTTGTTAAAACAAAATCTTTTATTGAACCACTAAAACAGAATTGTTGTTTTTGAGCTATAACTCCAAAAGCAATTCCTAGTATAAATCCTAAAATGTTTACATATTGATAAATTTCTAATTCTTCAAACATTTTAATTCCTTGTATTTAATCTAAAGCAAGTATATAGGATTAGATTATATTTATTGTATAAATTCTTTAAAAAGATTTATAAATTTGAAAAGGTGTTTAAAAATGAAACATATTTAATTAAAAAATAGTTGATTAATTAGGTTGTGTATATAGAAATACTATAAAATAAAGACTTTAAATAAATATAAGTAAATATATCAAGAATAAAAATTCTTGATATAAAATTTTTGTTTAAGGTATTTAATTTAGATTGTCATTTAAATATAAATAGTCAGATATTTCAGTCCATTTTCTAGCTTTTCCTTGATATTGTTCTTGAGAATCTAAAATCTCTTTTAAAAGTGGACTTTTTGCTTTCATTTCATCTCTTAATTCAATATTGGCTTTTTTTAGAGCATCCATTACATCCTTTGGCCAAGTTTTAACAATAATATTTGGATACTCTTTTTTCATTTCATCCCAAGCTTGGATATTCATATCATAGTTTTGAATGTACATATCATAAGCTGCTAATCTCATAGAGTTTGTTAATATTATTTGTAGATGTTTTGGAAGTTTTTCAAATTTTCTTTTATTAACTAAAAACTGCATTTCAGAAGCTGGTTCATGCCAACCTGTATAGTAATATGGAGCTATTTTATGAAACCCCATTTTTATATCCATTGAAGGTCCAACCCATTCTAAAGCATCAATTGAGTTTCTATCCAAAGCTGTGTATAATTCACCAGGAGCAATATTAGTTACCATAACTCCAACTTTTGCCATGATTTCTCCTGCAAAACCTGGAATTCTCATTTTTAAACCTTTTAAATCATCAAGAGAATTAATTTCTTTTTTAAACCATCCTCCCATTTGAACGCCAGTACTTCCACCTGGATATGATAATACACCATGCTTATCATAAACTTTTTTCATTAGCTCCATTCCCCCTCCATGATAAAACCATGCATATTGTTCTGGACTTGTAAGACCAAAGGGCATTGAAGTAAAAGGTAATGTATTTATATCTTTACCTTTCCAATAATATGATGCTGAGTGACCCATATCATATTGACCACCTTTCACCATATCTAAAATACCAAGTGCCGCTTTGTGTTTATTTGCAGCATCAACTCTAATAGTAAAATTACCAT
>JALRJW010000152.1 GCA_023268955.1 Aliarcobacter sp.
AATGAAATCAGATACACTTTTGATGATTGTTTCACATTTATTAAAAGAGTTTGAAGAGATTAAAGCAAATGATTCAAATAATTTTTCAATGTCAACTGTGGATGTGCACTTTTTAAATAACCAAACTCAAAATTTAATAAAATTTCTAAATGAAAATGTGATGGATAGTTCAACTTTATCATATGTTTTTCAAAATAAAAACAACTGTCCAATTGCTAGAAAATTAAGTCTTCATTTAGAGCCAATGAGAGCTTACTACAAATATATAATTACACTTTTTTCATCAAAGCTAAATAAAGGTGCTCATTGGATTCCAGAATTATTAGCCTTCAGTTTAATTCATTCTTACAAAAAAGAGTTTGGTAAATCATTCTCAAATTATTCTTTCATAGATGAATTTCCAATTGATGAGATTATCGAAATTTACTTTAGTAAAAATGTAGATTTAAAGAAAAAATTAACCAAAGAAAACAACGAATCAATTTGGAAAATTCAAACTGTAATTGATGAAATGTATGAAATATCAGAGTATATGGTAGAAAAATATATTAATTATAACTACAAAATAAACTCTACAAGAGTTTCAAAAATAAGAAAGAAAAAAAGATAGATTTAAATCTATCTTTTTTATCTAAATGTACCATTCATAAAAGCTAAAGAATTCTTTTTGTTTCTATAAACTAAATCTTGGTTAGCGAATTTTACACTATCCTTAATTTTTTGATCAATTACTGCTCTGTCTGGAGATTTTGAACATACAGGATCTGCAGCATGCATATCACCAGTTAATGCATATGCTTGACATCTACATCCACCAAAATCCTTATCTCTTTCATCACAAGTTCTGCATGGTTCTTTCATCCAAGAATCACCTCTAAAGTGATTAAATGACTCAGAATCATACCAAATTTCTTTGATTGAATTATTTTTTACATTGGGCCATTCAATAGGCATAGTATTTGCAGTATTACAAGGTAATGCCATACCATCTGGATTTATAGTTAAAAATGTAGTTCCTAATCCATTCATGCAAGCTTTTGGTCTATCAGCAAAATAATCAGGAACAACAAAGAAAGTCTTCATGTGAGGTTTTCTTTGTCTGTATGCATCCGTTGCCTCTTTTGCTTTTTGCAATTGTTCTTTGTTTGGTAAAAGTGCGTTGATATTTTCTAAAGCCCAACCGTAATATTGAATATTAGCAATCTCTAAATAATCAGCATCTAAAGTCTCATCTGCAAAGTCAATAATTTCTTCAACTTGATGAATATTTTGTCTAGTAATACAAGTATTAACAATTAATTGTAAACCTGCATCTTTAATCTCTTTAGCAATTTTTAACTTTTGATTATAAGCACTTTTATTATTAGTAACTAATTTCATAGTATTTTCATCATGAGATTGAATACCTAACTGAACAGTTTTTAATCCAGCGTCTTTAAGTCTTCCAATAATACCTTCAGGGGCACCAACACCTGATGTAATTAAGTTTGTGTAAAAACCTAGTTTTGAAGCATAAGCAACAATCTCAACTACATCTTTATTTAATAATGGCTCACCACCTGAAATTCCTAATTGAACTGCACCAAGTTCTCGAACTTCATCCATTACTCTAAACCAATCTTCTTTTGTCATTTCATCTTTAGTTGAAGCGAAATCCAATTGATTATAACAATAAGTGCACTCTAATGGGCACTTGTGAGTCAATTCTAATAGTACCCATAAAGGAGGTTTTATATCTATATTACTCGACATAATTCACCCACTTTCTTTCCATAGCTTCTTTAAAAAATGCTTCCACATCTTTTTCTAAGCCTGTCATATTAAATTTTTCTTCCAAAGTTTCTACAATTTGATTAAAATTTTTTGTTCCATCACATTGATTCATGATTTCACCAGCACTTTGATTTAATTGAACCATTCCTTCAGGATATAAAAGTACAAAACAATCTTGCGCCTTTTCAAATTGCAATTGGAAGTGATTATTCACCGCAATTAATTTTTCTTTGTGCATCTTGAGCCCCTTCAATATTGAAGTATGGAGGTTGTTTTAATTCGTACGCTAAATACAACGCATCACACATTGTCCATAATATATCTAATTTAAACTGTAAAATTCCACAAGCTTTTTCTTGTAACTCTACAGTATTAAACTCT
>JALRJW010000260.1 GCA_023268955.1 Aliarcobacter sp.
ACTAAGAAAGTTGCTGCAATGAAAATAGATGAATATGTACCAACTACAACCCCAACAAGCATAGTAAAGGCAAATCCATTAATAATCTCTCCACCAAATAAATATAAAGTTACAACAACAAAGAATGTTGTTAATGATGTAAGAGTTGTTCTTGAAAGTGTTCTTGAAACAGAGTTATTAATAAGTGTAGTTAATACTGATTCTTTAGTAGTTTGAACACCCTCTCTAATTCTATCAAATACAATAATTGTATCGTTTAGTGAGTATCCTAAGATTGTTAAAACAGCTGCTAGAATATCAAGGTTAACTTCAACATTAAATAAAGAAATAGCCCCTAAAGCAATAGTAACGTCGTGAATTAAAGCTAAAATTGAAGCAACGGCAAATCTCCATTCAAATCTAAAAGATACATAAGCTAGAATTACAAGTAATGATAAACCTAAAGCCATAATACCTTTTTCTCTAAGTTCTCCACCAACTTTAGGTCCAACCATATCAACTCTTCTGATTTCAAAGTTACCTGTATCTTTTAAAACAACTCTAATTTCATCACCGATATCATTGGCAATGTCAGCAGAACTTCCTTTGATTCTAATAACTATCTCTTCAGGGGCACCAAACTCACTAATTGAAGAGTTATCAAATTTTGTACCTTTTAAAGTATTTCTAATATCATCAATTGGTGCTTTTTGTTCATATTTTACTTGAACGATTGTTCCACCAGCAAAATCAATACCAAAATTTACACCTTTTGTAGTTAATAAAACTATTGAACCAAAAAATAAAATTAAAGATAGTCCCAAGAATGGAACTCTTTTCCCCATAAAATTATATATTTTATCTATTTTAAAAAATTCCATTATTTAGCTCCAAACCATTTTTTAGGGTCTTTATCTTTAATAATCTTTGGCATTAATGCTTCATAAATACCATGAGTACCTAAAATAGCCGTTAACATAGATGCTAAAATACCAATAGAAATAGTTACAGCAAAACCTTTAATAGGACCTGTTCCATAAGCATATAAAATCACAGCAACTAAAAGTGTTGTAATATTTGCATCTAAAATAGCTCTCATAGCATTTGAATAACCATCTTCAATAGCTTTTGGGATACTCATTCCCTCAGCTATTAACTCTCTAATTCTTTCAGAGATAATTACATTCGCATCAACTGCCATACCAACAGTTAATACAATACCAGCCATACCAGGTAATGTTAAAGTTGCCCCAAACATAGCCATAACAGCAATAATAATAAAAATATTAGTTACAAGTGCAATATTTGCAACAATACCTGCACGTCTGTAATAAATAATCATAAAGGCAAATACAGCAACAAATCCAGCAATTAAAGCTAATGTTGAAGCTTTAATTGAATCAGCACCCAAAGATGGTCCAACACTTCTTTTTTCAAGTAATTTTACACTAGCAGGTAATGCACCACTTCTTAAAGCAATTGCAACATTTCCAGCTTCAACAGTTGTAAATCCACCCGAAATCTGTCCACTTCCACCACCAATTCTTTCTCTAATATTTGGTGCTGAATAAACTTTACCATCTAATACAACAGCAAGTCTATTACCAATATTTTTAGCTGTAAAATCTCCAAAAATTCTAGCACCCGCTGAATTTAATGTAAAGTTAATAATTGGTTGATTTGATTGGTCAAAGGCAACTTGTGCATCAATAATTTGAGATCCATTTAAAATAGGAATCTCTTTTACTAAATACTTTGTAGTTGCATCATTTGTATCTTCTAAAATCACATTACCATAATCAGCTGCTAGTGCATCACTCATAGTATAAACCTGGTCAGCTCTTTTTTCATCAATAGCCATAAGCTCTAGGTTTGCAGGTTTTGAGATAAGTTCCCTTGCTGCTTTTTCATCAGCTGCTGTTTTAATACCAGGAAGTTGAACCACAATATCAGTAGCACCTTGTCTTACAACTGTTGGTTCTGCTAAACCAAATTGGTCAAGTCTGTTTCTAATAGTCTCAACAACTTGAGCAACTGCGTAATCTTTTGTCTTTGCAATATCTTCATTTGTTAATGTTAATAAATAATCTGTTTTGTCTTTAACAATATTTAAA
>JALRJW010000281.1 GCA_023268955.1 Aliarcobacter sp.
TTAAAATCTAAATCTAGTTTTGAAGTTTTATTTTGAAGATTTATAATTTCGTTAGTATCACTTTTAATGAATATTTGTTTGATATTTGTATTTCCAACAGCTTTTAAACTATTAGTATCTATATCTAGATTTATATTAGCATCAATCATATCTTTGTGTTTAAAATCAGCATTTTTGATTTTTACAACACTTCCATCAAGTTTTACATCAGCACTTTTAGAATAAAAGTCAAAACTATTGTTTATTGAAATATTAGAATCAGTGATTTTAAATTCACCATAAGTTTTCATAGGATGTGAATATGGAATATCCAAGATTAAATGAGCATTTGTAGAACCATCTTTTTGAATTAATGGAATATGAATATTAAAAGCTTTTAAAATAGATTGAATTTTATCATCAAGTCTGTGATTAGTTTTAATATGAACTATTACTTTTCCATTTTCATTGCTTGCTAGATTTTCTATTTTTACAAAACTACCATCAATTGAAATATCTTTGAAAGTTGGATTATCAAGAATAAATGTTAAATTTCCATTATTAAAAGTTACATCTATTTTTGATGTTTTTATTGTTTCAACATCCTTGTGAAATGTTATTTGTGCTTTTTTTATAGTTGCTTTACCATTCAAAGAGTTAAGATCCAATTCATTTTTAATTAAATCATATTTACCCGTAAATTGATTTAATTTAATTGGTCCTAGAACATTTTCATACATCCACTCTTTGGCATTTTGATCTATATCTTTTAAATATGGTTTTAAAAAATGAAGATTTTCGAAATAATTTGAATCAACGTAAAAATCAACATTTTTTCTGTTAGCATTTATTTTTAAATTTGATATAACATCATTTAAGAAAAACTTACCATCATATTTTATTTCATCATTCAAGTAATTTATGTCAATTTTTCCATCTAAAAGCATATCTTGTTCTTTAAGATATAATGAATATAAATCAAATTTTGTATTTGATGAACTATGTTCAAAAGAAGTGGCTAAATTCAGAAACTTATTATCCAAATATAAATAATTATCTTCAAGTTTTATTGTAAATCTATTATTTGCTAAAGCTAAATTTTCAATATCAATACTTTTAAAATAATGTAAAATTTTAGGAAAAAATTGTAAATCT
Organism: Aliarcobacter sp.; assembly: GCA_023268955.1. Taxonomy (GTDB): domain Bacteria; phylum Campylobacterota; class Campylobacteria; order Campylobacterales; family Arcobacteraceae; genus JALRJW01. The sequence continues at coordinate 1,135 of JALRJW010000281.1, forward strand.
TTTTTTATATCTTCAAAAGTTGAAGCAGATTGTGTTTCTTTGTCATTTAAAATAACATTTTCAACTGTTAAAATAAGCTTTTTATCTAATTTTAAATAGAATTGCGACACTGAAACATTTGCAAGGGAAAATGAATTTATTTTGATACCAAAGAATAAAGAGAAAAAAATTAAAAAGACTAAAAGCGCTGTAAAAAATAATAAAAGTTTAATCGCTTTTAACATTATTGAGTTTTTCCTTATATTTATTATTTGTATACTTTTTTATTTAACAAAATCTGTAACTACAACACAGGTTTTATTTATTCCCAAAGGTACTACTAGTGGGATTATATCATATTTAGATAAATCTGGCTTTGAACTAAACTTTATAGACAATATTATATTAAGACCAATGGGATATATTCAAAGCGGTTGGATAAACCTAGAATCAAATAATCTAACAAAAATGGATTTTTTATATAAACTTACAACTTCAAAAGCAGCTTTAAAAGATATTACATTGATTCCTGGAGAGACTTACTATTTTTTCATAAAAGATATTGCACAAAAATTTAATTTAAATGAAAAAGAATTATTTAGAATCTACAATAAATATTCATATAAAAAAGATGGAACTATCTTAGCAGATACCTATCATTTGCCCTATGGGATGAAAGAAGATCACCTAATCTTATATCTATTAAGTCAAACAGATAAAAAATACGAGGAGTTTTCTAAAAAAATATTTGGTTACTATGACAAAGAAAAGTGGTACTCATATATAACTTTAGCTTCAGTAATTCAAAAAGAGGCTGCAAATAAAAATGAAATGCCAATAGTTTCAAGTGTTATACATAACAGAGTTACAAAGGGAATGAAACTTCAAATGGATGGAACTTTGAATTATGGAGAATATTCACATACTACAGTAACTAGTAAAATGATAAAAGAAAACACCACAAGATATAATACATATTTATATGAAGGCCTACCTGAACATCCGGTAAGTTCTGTGACTTTAAATGCAATAAAAGCAGCAATATTTCCTGTAAAAAGTAATTATTTATATTTTGTAAGAGATAATAAAACAGGTTTACATAAGTTTTCAACTACATACAAAGAGCATGTAAATAATATTAATGCAAATAAATATGTTAAAAAAAGTTACACTAAAATTATAGAAAATCCTACAAATATAGATAAAAAAGCTAAGCAAATTATGGAAACAGATGTATCTATACAAAAACAAAATGCAATAAAAGATTTATGGAAAAAAGTTAACTAAATCACACAAATACTAAACACTGCATTGTGAAATTTTGAAACAATAACAATTTTGCTTCAACTCAAAATGCTACTTTCATGCTTCCTTGAATTAAATATTGCTAGTATATGCATTATCAAATCACAAATATAGGAAGCCGTATGTCACAAATTATCTATACAAAAGTTGATGAAGCTCCAGCTTTAGCAACATACTCGTTTTTACCAATCATCCAAGCATTTACTAAAAGCTCTGGTATTGAAATGGTACAAAAAGATATCTCATTAGCAGGAAGAATTATCGCTAACTTCCCTGAGAACTTAACTGAAGATCAAAAAATTGGTGATGCATTAGCTGAACTTGGAGAAATGACACAAGACCCTAAAGCTAATATCGTTAAATTACCAAATATTTCTGCTTCAATTCCACAATTAAAAGCAGCTATTGCTGAATTACAATCAAAAGGTTACAATGTACCTAACTATGATGAATCAGAAGAAATTACAGCAAGATATGCAAAAATCTTAGGTTCAGCAGTTAACCCTGTATTAAGAGAAGGTAACTCAGACAGAAGAGCTCCAGGTGCTGTTAAAAACTACGCTAAAAACAATCCACACAGAATGGGTGAATGGAAAAAAGATTCTAAAACTGACGTTGCACATATGACTGAAAATGATTTCTATGGTTCTGAATTATCAACTACTCTAGAAAAAGAAGACAACTTCAAAATTTCATTTGTAAATAAAGCAGGAGAGCAAACTGTATTAAAAGCTTCTTTACCATTAGAAGCAGGTGAAATTGTTGATGCAACTTGTATGAGTGCTAAATCTTTACAAGAGTTTTACCAAGGTGCAATTGACGAAGCTAAAAAAAGAGGTGTTTTATTATCATTACACTTAAAAGCTACTATGATGAAAGTTTCAGATCCAATTATGTTTGGTTATGCAGTTAAAGTATACTTCAAAGATTTAATTGCTAAACATGGTGAATTATTCGATTCATTAGGTGTAAACTTCAACAATGGTTTAGGTGATTTATACTCTAAATTAGACCAAGTTGACGAAGCTAAAAAAGCTGAAATCTTAGCAGATATTGATGCAGTTTATGCAACTCAACCAAAATTAGCAATGGTAAACTCAGCTAAAGGAATTACTAACTTACATGTACCTTCAGATGTTATCGTTGATGCTTCTATGCCTGCTATGATTAGAGGTGGTGGTAAAATGTGGAATGCTGAAGATAAAGAAGAAGATACTTTAGCAATGATTCCAGATAGATGTTATGCAATGTCTTTCCAAGCTGTAATTGATGATTGTAAAGAAAATGGTGCATTAGATCCTAAAACTATGGGAACTGTTCCAAACGTTGGTTTAATGGCTAAAAAAGCTGAAGAGTATGGTTCTCACGATAAAACTTTCCAAGCTAAAGAGGATGGACAATTCGTTGTTTCTAATTCTGCAGGAGAAGCTGTATTTACATTTGATGCTAGCGAAGGTGATATTTTCAGAATGTGTCAAGCAAAAGATGCTCCAATTCAAGATTGGATTAAATTAGCAGTTACTAGAGCAAGATTATCAAATACTCCTGCAATTTTTTGGTTAGATGAAAACAGAGCTCATGATGCTGAAATGATTAAAAAAGTAAATAAATATTTACCAGATCACGATACAAATGGTTTAGATATTTCTATTATGTCTCCTGTTGATGCTACTAAAAAATCTTTAGAAAGAATGAGAAAAGGTCAAGATACTATTTCTGTAACAGGAAACGTATTAAGAGATTACAACACTGACTTATTCCCAATTTTAGAGTTAGGAACATCTGCAAAAATGTTATCAATCGTACCATTAATGCAAGGTGGAGGATTATTTGAAACTGGTGCGGGTGGTTCAGCTCCTAAACACGTTCAACAATTTGCTGAAGAAGATTACTTAAGATGGGATTCTTTAGGTGAATTTATGGCATTAGCTGCTTCATTTGAACACTTAGCAAATACTCAAGGTAACAAAAAAGCTCAAGTTTTAGCTGATACTTTAGATAAAGCTACTGGAACATTCTTAATTAATGACAAATCTCCAGCTAGAAAATTAGGTTCAATTGATAATAGAGGTTCTCACTTCTATTTAGCAATGTACTGGGCTCAAGAATTAGCAGCTCAAACTGCTGATGCTGATTTAGCTGCTGAATTTGCTCCAATTGCAAAAGCAATGACTGAAAACGAAGATAAAATCGTTGCTGAATTAGTTGCAAATCACGGTAAAGCTGTTGATTTAGGTGGATATTACTTAGTAGATGATGCTAAAACATCAGCTGCAATGAGACCATCTGCAACACTAAACTCAATTATTGGATAATATATTTATTTGATATTTTTAAAAAGGTAAGGCTATGTAGCCTTGCCTTTTTTTATACCTAAATTTAAAATTATCATCTTCTAAACACTAACTACACAAACTTTTTATATAATAAATTAAAAAACTACAAGGCTTTATTATGAAACAAACATTTGAAGTTCTAAATGTAAAATGCGGTGGTTGCGCTAATACTTTAAAAAAATCACTAAAAGATGAATTTGGTGAAATTGAAGTAAATTTAGATGTAATGCCAAGACAAATCACACTAGAAATTGAAGACAAAGACAAAGAAAGTCTAAAAGTTAAACTTAGAAATTTAGGTTATCCATTAAGTGATGATGAATTATCAGGTTTCCAAAAAGCTACAACAACTGCAAAAAGTTTTGTTTCTTGTGCCATTGGTAAAATGGGAAGTTAAAACTCTAAACATTTTAAATTAATATTCAAAAAACTCCTAATTGTTAAGAAAATGTCAAGAAATATTTTCTAATATTTTTGACATTTTAACTATATACTTGACATTTATAATATAAAACATGCAATTATTTTAGGAGTTTATTTAAATGAAATTATACGCACCTTGGGAAAAGGCTTTTAAAAAAGTCTCAACACCATTTGAAGAGTTTCTTCACGCTCAAACTACAACAGGCCTTATATTAATTATAATGACAATCTTAGCTTTAATATTAGCTAATACCTCTTTATATGAAAGCTATTCTCACTTTTTCCACATGAACATAGATTTTAATGTTGGTTCATGGGTATTATCACACTCTTTACATCATTGGATAAATGATGGACTAATGGCAATCTTTTTCTTTTTAATTGGTTTAGAAATTAAAAGAGAAATTACAGCTGGTGAATTATCAAATATTAAAGTTGCTATTTTACCTATATTAGCAGCAATTGGAGGAATGTTTTTTCCTGCTGTAATTTATACATATTTTAATTATGGAACACAAGGAGCCGCTGGTTGGGGTATTCCTATGGCAACTGATATTGCTTTTGCAATTAGTGCTTTGGTTTTACTAGGGAAAAGAGTTCCTACAACATTAGTAACATTTTTAGCAGCATTAGCAATAGTTGATGATTTGGGTGCTGTTATTGTGATTGCACTATTTTATACGGAAACAATAAACACAACAGCTTTAAGTTTAGCTGGTGTTATGTTTTTAGCAATGATTGTTTTAAATAGATTTGGTATTCATAAAATTCTTCCATATTTCGTAATAGGATTATGTATGTGGTTTTTTATGCTTGAATCAGGTGTTCATGCTACAATAGCGGGAGTTTTAGCAGCTTTAGCTATTCCTTCAACTCCTAAAAGAGCTCCTGAAAGTTTCACAAAAGATACAAAAGAGTTATTTGAGAAATATGAAAAATTTCCTAGTAAAGAAAATTATGAATTACATGAAGAACAAAAGAAGATTTTAACAAATATTAAAGATAAAATTGATGAAGTTAGCACCCCTTCAGCTAGACTTGAACATAGTTTACATTTACCTGTTGCATTATTGATTATTCCAATCTTTGCATTAGCAAATGCAGGAATAAAAATAGATTTTAGTTCAATTGGTTCTACACTATTTGAACCTGTTTTTTTGGGAATAATAATGGGTTTAATATTTGGAAAAGTTATTGGAATTTTTGGGGTTTCATGGCTAGCAATAAAATTAAAAATAGCGCAATTGCCAAAAGGAAGTACTATTAGTCAAGTATTTGGTGTAGCATTTTTAGGTGGAATTGGATTTACTATGTCTATATTTGTTGCTGATTTAGCCTTTTTAGGAAGTGAAGAATTAATCTTCCAAGCAAAAATAGGAATATTAACTGCATCATTATTTTCAGGTTTATTTGGATTTTTTTGGCTAAAATCTATAGCAAAAAAAGAGGAAGCAAGTGAAAAATAAAAACGTTTTATTAATTGAAGATAATATCGAATTACAAAAATTAATCAGTAATTTTTTGAAATCTTACAATTATGAATGTTTTGTTTTTTCAGAACCCCTTGAAGCATTAGATGAATTCAACACAAATCACAACAAGTATTCAATTATAATACTTGATTTAGGCCTTCCACATATGGATGGTTTTGATTTATTTAAAAAACTAAAAGAGATAAAAAATATTCCTATTATCATTTCAACGGCAAGGGATGATATAGGAAATAAAATTCATGGATTTGAGCTAGGTGCTGATGACTATTTATCAAAACCCTATGAACCTAGAGAGTTAGTGCTTAGAATTGATGCAACATTAAACAGATACAAAAAGAATGATGAAATTCAAATAAATGATTTGTTAATAGATTTAGAGAAAAAAAGAGTATTTTTAGATAATCAAGAAATAGAGTTTACAAAAATTGAATCTGAAATATTTTTTATGTTTGTAAACAATGCCAATAAAGTTGTTTCAAGGGAAGATATACTAAATCAAACATCTTTAAAAAGTGATACAAAAAATAGAACTATTGACACTCATGTAAGTAATATTAGATTTAAAATAAATGATTCAAAAGAAACAAACTACATTAAATCTGTTTGGGGTATAGGGTATAAATTTATAAATGACAATTAAACTTAGACTATTTATCTCTTTAGCACTGATACTATCAATTACTGTTTTTATAATTGGTGTATTTTTTTATTCAATTTATAACTTCAATGAAATTCACTTAGCCCAAAAACATAGATATGACCAAATAAGAAGAGTGGAAAAATTAAAAGATTACAATAACTCTTTTTCATGGATTGTTCTAGATATAATTACAGATTTTGAAAAACTAGATGTTGTAGAAAAGCGTTTAAACAAAGCAGATGAGCTATTAAAAAATCTGTTATTACAAAAAAAAGATACTATAGAAAATTCAGAATCCCAAATAGAAAAAGAAAATCTTCAACTTATTTTTATTCATTTTGAACAAATACATAAACTAATAAGAAATGAACTTTATAGAATTATTTTAGTAGATAATTCCATTGAAAACTTCGATAAATTCAATAATATTTTTGACATTCAATCTACTAAAACAAATAAGCTAATTATTGATGAAATAAAGTATCTTGAAACAGAATTATATAAAACAGAACAAAATAGAAATCAATTTATAGAAACTATAAAAATTGAAGTAGTTTTTCTTCTAATTATTGCTTTTATACTATCATTTTTAATTTCATCAAAAATTATTCAAGACATAAAAGAAAAATTACAAAAATTAAATCAAGGCATTTTACAACTATTTAATGATGATGAAAACACTGTAAAAGTTGATATTGGTAAAAACAATGAACTAAGTGAAATTACTGATAATTTAAACATATATTTAGAAAAACAACATGATATTATTCATTCAAGGGAAGAGTTACTAAGAAATATAAGCCATGAATTAAAAACACCAATTACAAAGGGTAAATTTCTACTTGAAGAGATAAAAAATGAATTAAGCAGTGATAAACTCTCTAATATAAATAATGTATTTGTTGATATAGAAGATTTGACAAGTAAACTTCTTCAAAGGGAAAAACTTAACTACGCAACATTAAATATAAGCTCTTTTAAGATTAGTTCTTTGATTTTAGATTCTCTTTCAAAACTTTCCATTAGTGATGAATCATTAATACAAATTAATCTTGATGATGATTTTGAGATTAAAGGGGATAAATACTATTTAACACTAGCTTTAAAAAATCTTATTGACAATGCAATTAAATATTCAAAAGAGTTTCCTATAATAATTCAAACACAAAACAAACGAATTGATATAAAAAACATAGCCCCTAAATTATCAAATGATTTGATTTACTACACTAAACCATTTACAAGGGATCCTAGCCAACAATTAGGTCATGGATTAGGATTAAATATAGTTTTAAAAATAATTAAAATGCATAGTTTCAAACTAGATTATACTCACAAGAATAATTATAATATATTTAGTATTTCATTTTAAAAAAGAGTGTTCAAAGTTTTGTATAAGTAACTAATACATCATCTTGACAAAGCGTACGACATTTAGTACAATTATATAAATTTATAAAAAGGTTAACAATGACAAGAGTTATGTCAGTAAGTCAAGTTAGAAAAGATATTTACAACGTTATGGATGAAACAGCACAAACTCATGAGCCAGTGCTTATTACTGGGAAAAGAAATAATGTAGTTATGCTTTCACAAGAAGACTGGAATGCAATAGAAGAAACACTATATTTAAATTCTATACCTAACATGGCATCTTCAATTCAAGAATCAATGAATGCTGATGACAGTGAGTTTAGTGAAAATATTGAATGGTAGAGTATAAAATACTTTATAGTAAATTAGCATTAAAAGATGCTAAAAAACTAACAAGTTCCAATTTAGATAAAAAAGCTAAAGAGCTTATAGAAATCATAAAAAAAGATCCTTTTCAAAAACCACCTCCTTATGAAAAATTAGTTGGTAATTTAAATGGCTCATACTCAAGAAGAATAAATATTCAACATAGACTGATTTATGAAGTTAGAGAAACTAATAAAGTTATAAGAATCTCTAGAATGTGGACACATTATGGAGAATAATCTAACAAGTCTTTTTGAAATGTCAAGAAAGTGCCAAGAAATTTACCATTTTTAAATTAACAAATTTCCATTAAAATTTAATAAATTAAATTAAAGGATATCTTATGGAATTTGCAAGAAATTTAGCTATTGTTATTGTTGTTTCTTTTTTAGCTATAGGTTTTATAAGCGCTGGCTTTTAATCTTAATTTAAATCATTAACATTAACTTATAAATTAAACTTCAATACCAACTTTGCAATTTTTTTGCATTGAGCAAGTTTAATTTATTTTTGCAAAAAATAGCAATAAAAACCTGAAAATATCAAAATGACTCTCTTTGACTTAAAGGTTGCATTTTTTGCAAAATCTATTTTTTAGAAATTTAAAGATTTTAGAAAATTCTCTTTTTCTTCTTTATATCCACGAGCTTTCCTCACTTTGTTATATTTAAAAATGCCAGGGGTCCTTAGAAAGTTATCTAATGTAGTCAGGCAGTAATCATTGCGCAGTAAAGCCTTGATACATTTCTTGACCGCTA
>JALRJW010000328.1 GCA_023268955.1 Aliarcobacter sp.
CAAGCTCCAATTTTAAAAAACAATCTTCTATCAATCATAAAATTTTGTGTTGGAATCACTGTTTTTAGATGGATGCTTTTATATTGGTTCCCTGATTCTTTAGAAATTACATTCTTTTCTCAAGCTATCCATGCCTTTTCATTTGGGCTATATCATAGTGCGATTATTATTTATTTATACTCTCTATACGAGAACAAAAAACTAGCTCAACAATTTATGTATGTTGTTGCTTATGGCTTAGGTGGTTTTTTAGGAGCGCTAATTGCAGGATTGGTTTATGGGGAGTTTTTATTTGTTTATAGTGCTTTATTTGCCCTTGTTTCTTTTGTTGCACTATTTTTTACAAAAAAAGAAAATATTATAAAACTCAAAAACTACTCATAAACTTTACAATAAAATTAAAGTTGCTAAACCTAAAAAACTAAAGAATCCTACTACATCTGTTACCGTTGTTAAAATAACAGTTGAACCGATTGCCGGGTCTATTCCTCTTTTTTGCAAAATAATTGGAATAACTGCTCCAAAAAAACCTGCACTAAACAAGTTAATAACCATAGAAATAGCAATCACGACACCTAAAAGTGGTAAGTTAAACCAAAAATATGCAATTACACCTATAATTAATGCAAAAATCAAGCCATTAACTACGGATATTGTTACTTCTTTATTTATAATCTCTTTTGCATCTTCATATGAAATCTCACCTAAAGCCATTTGTCTAACCGTTACTGTTAGAGTTTGAGTTCCTGCATTTCCACCCATTGAAGCAACTATTGGCATAAGTACTGCTAGAGCAACTAATGATTGAATTGTTGCATCAAAAATACCAATAACAAGGGAAGCTAAAATAGCTGTGATAAGGTTTATCCCTAGCCAAATAGCCCTATTTTTACCAATTAAATACATACTCTCTTCTTGTTCTGCATTATCACTAACTCCTGCAAGTGAATAAAGTTGCTTAGTATCTATTTGTTGGATAATATCTTGAATATCATCGTGTGTAATTCTTCCTAAAAGCTTGTTGTTTTCATCTACTACAGCTAAAGCACTTAAGTTATAGTTTGTAAACATTTCAACGGCTTCTTCAATTTTTTCTTGATGATTTAAAGAGTAATTCGTCATTTTATCTTCTGGAATATCTTTATATTTTAGATCTCTTTCAAATAAAATCAACTCTTCAAGTCCAATTGAACCTATAAATTTTTTATTTTCATCAATAATATGAGCATGGAAAATATTATCAAGTTCATCATCATCTTTTAATTTTCTTAATCTTTTTAAAGAATCGCCAATATTTTCATCAAAGGTAACTTCAAAAAGCTCACTTTGCATATGAGCACCAGCAACATCTTCATCATATGAATTAAGTCTTTGAATTATCTCTTGATCTTCAGCATCAAGTTTTGAAAGAATAGTAACAGCCGCTTCTTCATCATTTTGTGAAATATTATAAATAAGCATACTCGCATCATCACTATCCATTTTTGATGTAATTGATGCAATTTTCTTTTCACTTAAAACTTCAGAAATCTCTTCTTGCACATAAGAGGGCATCTCACAAAGAACTTCAGCAAGAAGATCACTTGGCATTCTTTTACAAATGTATTCATAATCTTCATCATCCAAATCCCTTAATTCTTGAAGTAATTGCGCAACATCATAGGGGTGAATTTCTAATTCTTCATTCTTAAAGTCATCAATTAACTTTAATAAATACTCTTTTATTTCAATGGCTGATTTAAGATTTTCCATTAATTAAATCCATTTTTTCTTTTTAAAATAATACAATTGAATTGCAACTAAAACTATTAAAATTCCCATAAAAATACCAAATGAATTTGGATTTTCAGAACCTGGTATTCCACCAACATTTATTCCCAATAATCCAGTTAAAAAACCTAATGGCAAGAAAATTGCTGAGATTATTGATAAAATGTACATTTTAGAGTTCATTTTCTCACTTAATACATTTGATAACTCTTCTTGCACATAAGAAATTCTATCTTTTAGGGTTTCTAACTCTTCCACATATCTATACAAACTATCAGTTATCTCTTTTAGCTGCAATCTTTGATAGTCATCAATCCATGAAATTCTTTCACTAGAAAGTCTATTTAAAGCGTCCCTTTGGGGAGAAATATATCAACTTCATTAATTTCAGAGAATGATTTTGGTTGTAAAACTCCAAATTTATTTTTTACTAATGAACCTTCAAGAATTGAAATTTTAATTTTATCTTTGTTATCTATAAAAGTTGTGCATAATGTTGATGCATTGTTAATGTAATTTAAAATATTCGGTTCCTTACCAAAAGGAATATATGTACAAACTACCTTATTTTTTGTAATTTGAAGTATTCTTTGTATTATTTTGGTTTCAAAGCTTTTCTTCTTTATTTGTTTTGAATTAATAAGTTCTCTGATTTCACTTTTTTTAAACATATCCATACGTTATAAAGTTATTTTAATGTACACTATCAACATGCTAAAGAACAAACTTAGAACTTGGTTTAACTTAATTATTATGGCTATCTACACTATTCCAGTTGCGTACTCTATATGGTTTGTAGGATTATTTGATAAATATACTAGTTTGAAATACCACATTGCTCAAAGTTGGACAACACCTTGGATGTGGGCAGCAAAATCAAGAGTTACTCTTATAAAAGCATTTGAATATAAGAAAAACCAGCCATATGTTGTCATTTCAAACCATTTATCTAATTTAGATCCAATGATGCAATTTAAATTCTTAAAAATTAAATGGGTTTTTATGGCAAAAAAAGAAGTCTATAAACTTCCATTCTTTAGAACAGCTGCAAAATCTTTTAATTTTATCAAAGTCGATAGGACAAATAATAATGACAGACTAAGCATTAATGAACAAGCCAAAAAATTATTTAATAATGGATGGTCACTAATGGTTTACCCTCAGGGTACAAGAGCTAAGAGCGACAACTTTTTACCTTTTAAAAGTGGTGCTTTTCATATAGCATTTGATAATCAAATCCCAATACTTCCAGTAGTAATTGCTGGAACTGGAGAAATTTGGCCGAGAGGAAGTAAGTTTATGAAGAGCGGTAAAGCTATCATAAAAACTTTAGAACCTATAAACATCTCAGAATACAAAAAAGAGGATTTGGAAGATTTAGTTCAAGAAACTTTTAATAAAATGAAATCTGCATATGAAGAAATCAAATCAGCATTACACTAAATCTAAATAGGATATATAAATGAATGTTTTTATTGCAGCAATTTCAATCTTTCTATTAAGACTCATAGATCAAACTTTAGGTACTTTAAGACATCTATTTGTTGTAAAGGGAAAACCGTTTTTTGGGGCATTTCTAGGATTCATTGAATCAGCTATTTGGGTTTTAGCTATTTCTCAAGTAATTCAAGATTTAAATGATCCAATAATAATTACTGGATACGCTCTAGGCTTTGCTTCTGGAACTATAGTTGGCTCTTATGTGGAATCAACTATTGCAATTGGTGACGTAGTAGTACGAATTTTTACACCTAAAAATAAAAGTAAACCTGAAATGGCCAAAATGTTACGCGATAAAGGATTCGGTGTAACTGAAATTAACGGTGAAGGTATGGAAGGTGAGGTAACGATTACATGGTGTGTTACACCACGTAAAAAACTTAAAGAAGTTTTAAAAATTGTATCTGAAGTAAATCCAGATGCTTACGTTACAACAGAACCAACAAACCCTACAAAGCTAACGCTAAATAGAAAATAGTTTAAAGACCTTTTTCAAAATCATCTTCAAAAGATACTCTCTTTCGATTTTGATTTTTAGGTTTGTTATCCCTTCTATCGTTTTTAAAGTTTTTATTTCTAGAGTTGCCATTACCTTTTGGAGCAGATTGTTCGTCAGAGATTTCTAAATCTTCTAGTAAAGATAGACTTATTTTTCCATTTTCAATTGAATCTACTTTAACTGTTAGCTTATCTCCAGCTTTTACAACTGCTTCCGGGTTATTTACTCTTTTGGTTGAATGGAATTTTGAAACATGCAAAAGGCCATCTCTACCAGGTAATATGTTGATAAAAGCTCCATAACTGGCAACACTAACAATTTCACCATTGTACTCCTTACCAACTTCAGCCTCAGGTGGATCAATAATCATCATTACCATTTCTTTTGCTTTTGCTAATGCATCCTCTTCAGTTGAACCAAGAGTTAATAATCCATCGTCATCTATTTCTACAGAGCAACCAGTTTCTTCTTCAATTTTTTTAATATTTTTACCTTTTGGTCCAATAACTTCACCAATTTTATCTTTAGGAAGCTCAATTGAAACTAATCTTGGTGCGTTTCCAGAAAGAGTTTCTCTAGGTTCAGAGATAGTATCCTCCATAATATCTAGTATGTGCTCTCTAGCAACTTTAGCTTGCTGTAAAGCGGAACGAAGCACATCTGATGGCAAACCTTCAATTTTCATGTCCAATTGAAGTGCTGTAATAACATTTCTTGTTCCAGCTACTTTAAAATCCATATCTCCTAAAGCATCTTCAGCACCTAAAATATCTGTTAAAGTAACAAAATTAGATCCATTAGACATTAATCCCATAGCAATACCAGCTACATGTTCTCTGATAGGTACACCTGCTGCCATTAATGAAAGACTTGAAGAACAAACAGAAGCCTGTGATG
>JALRJW010000146.1 GCA_023268955.1 Aliarcobacter sp.
TTGCTCCCCTTACAGACGAAAGATGCAGCTATAATTCCTTAATTGAGTTTGTGACTATCAGGAAATTGAAGGGTTAGATTTGATTCTTATTAATTACTTCAAAAAATCTACTGAAATTTACAAAGGTATGGAAGTAATTGACCAAAACTTAGGAGGAACAACTCCATTAGATATTGTAATTAAATTTAAAAAACCAAAAGAAGAGAAAGCTGAACAAACTGAACCTAGTTTTTTGGATGATTTCTTAAGTGAATTTACTACAGATGAAAATGACCCAAAATATTGGTTTAGTCAAGATAAGCTTGATACAATAAATAAAATTCATGACTATCTAAACTCTTTACCTGAAATTGGAACAGTTCAGTCATTATCAACGCTTTTAAAAATTGGGGAAAGATTAAACGATGGAAAACCTTTAGATGGTTTAATGCTAGCTCTACTATATGAAAAACTGCCAGCTGAATATAAAAATATGATTATTTCTCCATATGTAAATATTGAAAATAATGAAGCAAGAATTTCAACTAGAATAATAGATTCAAATCCAAATTTAAGAAGAGATGAATTAATCAAAAAAATCAATCATGACATCAATGCTATGATTAATCCTCAAACAACAGAAGTTAGATTATCTAATCTTATGATTATGTACAACAATATGCTTCAATCTTTATTTGATTCACAAATATCAACTTTAGGGTTTGTTCTTAGTTTATTATTTGTAATGTTCTTGATTTTATTTAGATCTGTTAAGGTTGCATTGATTGCAATAATTGCAAATGTAGTTCCTATTTCTGTTTTATTTGGGATAATGGGATGGCTAAATATTCCTTTAGACATCATGACAATTACAATTGCTGCAATTTCAATTGGTATTGGGGTTGATGATACAATTCACTATATTCATAGATTTAAAGAAGAGTTTAAACATGACCATAGTTATGAAAATGCAATGATAAGAGCCCATAAATCAATCGGATATGCTATGTATTATACTTCAGTTGTTATTATGATTGGTTTTTCTATTTTAGTTTTATCAAATTTAATACCTACAATTTACTTTGGATTATTAACTGTAGTTGTTATGTTTAGTTTATTAGCTTCAGCTTTAGTTTTACTACCTAGATTAATGATTATTTTAAAACCATATGAAAGATTAAAAGGAAATGTAGAAAAGATTGCTGCTGAATTAGGCTCTGATTTATTGTTTGAATGCGATGTTGCCTCAGATGAGAGTATTTCAAATATGTATCAAGAGCTATCAAAAACATGGAAGCTCGTAAGAATACCGGTGCATTTTCTACAAATGAAAATAGAGCTACTGCAGGAATGTCTCCTGTTCCTGGTGGTTCTGAAATACTGGTTCCTGCAAGTATGGCAACACTTGAAAGCGCGCTAAACATAGCCTGTGCTGAAGCCCAAATTGTAATTCTAAATCCAGCACCTGGAATGAGGCATATTGGAGAATGGGCGAAGAAACAAGCATGCTGGAAAAACTTACAAGAAAAAGAATTAAATTATCCTCGTGAATTTATTGATGCTCTGATAGATCCAGAAGATTTAAGGGCCGTGTCTCGTGACAACCGCAAAGATCAAGAACTTACGG
>JALRJW010000154.1 GCA_023268955.1 Aliarcobacter sp.
TATGCTACAGCACTTGATTTTAATAGATTTTTAAGAAAAGCTATTAAATCTGAAATCGCAGATGTTTGTAATATTGCAAATACTAGATATGGTGGAGCTATTACAGCTGGATTATTTTTAGATAACTTTGTATATGAAGAAAACAAAAATAAATGGCTTCATTTTGATATAGCAGGACCTGCTTATGTTGAAAAAGAGTGGGGATATAATCCTTATGGTGGAACAGGTGCTGCTGTTAGAATGAATATCAATTTATTAAAGAACTTAATTAAATAATCTATCAAAACTTTTTTAAATTCATCTGCATTTATGCAGATGAGTTTTCATCTAAAATTTAATAAAAAACTCTATTTTATAAGACTATTTGGAAACTTATTATATAATCCCCAAAAATATGTACACAAAGGTAAATAATGGGATTAGGTGTAGGAATTGTAGGACTTCCAAACGTAGGTAAATCAACAACTTTTAATGCTTTAACAAAAGCGCAAAATGCAGAAGCGCAAAACTATCCGTTTTGTACAATTGAGCCAAATAAAGCGATTGTACCAGTACCAGATAAAAGATTAGATGCTTTAGCAAAAATTGTTAATCCAGATAAAATTCAACACTCAACTATTGATTTTGTTGATATTGCAGGACTAGTAAGAGGTGCTTCAAAAGGCGAAGGTTTAGGAAATCAATTCTTATCTAACATTAGAGAAGTTGAAGTTATTTTGCATATGGTTAGATGTTTTGAAGATGGAAATATTACGCACGTTGAGGGTGATGTTAATCCTTTAAGAGATATTGAAATTATTGAAACAGAATTAATTTATGCTGATATTACTCAACTTGAAAAGAAAATAGACAGATTAAAAAAACAATCAAAAGGTAGCAAAGATGCTGCTTCTCAGTTAGAGATGGCTGAAGAATTATATGCTCACGTTGGTGAATTACAACCTGTTAAAACTTTTGAAAAATTAGATGATGATGTATTTAAAATTTTAGATAAAGAGTTAAGATTTTTATCAAATAAAGATGTAATATATGGTGCAAATGTTGATGAAGATACTTTAGCTGAAGGTACAAACCAATATGTTGAAGCACTTAAAGAACATGCTGCTAGCGTCGATGCTGAAGTTATTGTTTTATGCGCAAAAATTGAAGAAGAGTTAGTTGGTTTAGAAGAAGATGAAGCACAAGAGTTTTTAACTGATTTAGGTGTACAAGAGTCAGGTTTAGAACAAATTATTCAAAAAGCGTTTGATAAATTAGGTCTTCAATCATATTTTACAGCAGGAAAAGTTGAAGTTAGAGCATGGACAATTAGAAAAAATACAAAAGCACCACAAGCAGCTGCTGTAATTCATAATGACTTTGAAAAAGGTTTTATTAAAGCTGAAGTAATTTCTTATGAAGATTTTATTGCATTTGGTGGAGAAACTAAATGTAAAGAAAATGGTAAGTTAAGACTTGAAGGTAAAGATTATGTTGTTCAAGACGGTGATGTAATGCACTTTAGATTTAACGTTTAAAGTAAAAAATTTAGATTAAATATACTAATAAAATTAGGAGCAACTTTGAATAATATTGTAGATAAAATAGAATCTCTTCCTCCATTACCTAAAACTATTAAAGAAATTGAAGAGTTTAGAAAAAAACCTCAAAAAGAGTCTTACGAACTTTTAGAGATTATAGAAAAAGATCCATTAATAATTTCAACTCTTTTAAAAGTTTCAAATTCTGCAATGTTTGGATTTAGATCAAAAGTTGAAACTCCTAGTAGAGCCATTAGTTTACTTGGTGTAAACTTTACAATTTCTATTGCAATAGGTGGTACGGTACAAAACTTATTAACTACGAGTTTAGAACCATATGGTATTACTACTGATCATTTTTTAAAGGCATCTAATATTGCAACATCTTTAGAAAATCTTTGGTTAAAAAGTGTTGATTATGACTTAAAAGAAGAATTAATTTTACCTACACTTCTTCAAGAGACTGGTAAATTTGTTATTTCTGATATAATTTTAAATCAAGGTAAAGCAAAAGAATTCGCTGAAAAAATTCAAAATGCTGATGATATTTCTGATGTTGAAAAAGAGTATACAGGTTATACAACAGCAGAAGTGACTGCAAAGATTTTCAAACACTGGAAACTAAGTAATAATTTAATCAGTAGTATCGAATTTGTTGATAAAGTTGCTAAAGCTCCAGATGATTATAAATCAAAAGCCCAAATATTAGATGTTATTCGAACTGCATGTGATATTAGAGAACCTTTAAATGACAAATTTATCCAGTTGGCTATTCAAAAATCATCGAGATATGGTTTAAATACAAAAGCTCTAGAAAAAGCTATTGAAAGTCTGCAAGATAAATTACTAGAAGAGAATTAATTTTTAATAGTAATTTATCTAAAGCCCCTCAAGCAGAATATTCCATAAATACTCAACTTCATCATCACTAAAACTAATCAAGTTTTTTTCTTCAAAAAGTTCAACTATTTTTTTCTTTTCAAAAATTCTGCTTTTTGAGCAACTTGGATGAACAGGGATTAAACTTCTTATCAAGCAAATGTTGTTTTCAATAATATTTTCGCAAAGTAAACATTCATAATCATAGTGAAGTCTTCCCTCATATTCAAGTAAGTTTACGTATGATTGAATAATAGAACGCAGGGCATTTTGCTTTTCCATAAGTTTTTCTAAATTTTCAAGATTGTAGTAATAAAATCTATCAATATGTTCAATATCTTTAAAATGTCTATAAAAAAGTTTTAAATATCTTTGCCAGCAATACATTTTTTCAGGGTCTAAAATCCAAGGAAAACCTAATTGAATAACATCCCTTAATCTAGGAATGTTACTTTTTGTAATTTCAAGTTCAAAGTCAATTTTATAACCGATATTTATAATAGAGTGCCTCGCACCATAAAATCTATATGATGTGATTACTTCATCTTCTGTAAGTATAGAAACTATTAAATCATCATCTTTTACAGATTTTGTATCTATTATATATCCTTGCATATTATGCTTTATATCCCTTAATTTCTTTGTTTTAGCATTCTATCAAAAGCTTAATATGTAATAGCTTTCAATAAAAGCAAATGATTTTTTTGTTACAATATTAAATATATTAAATTAATTACAAGGATTAAAAATGGCAGAATTTACGGGTGTTACTATTTCTAAAGCTGCAAATATTCTTTTTGATGGAAACATTACAAGCAGAAGTATTAAACTTGAAGATGGTTCAAGTAAAACTTTAGGAATTATGTTACCTGGTGAGTATCAGTTAAATACAGTTCACAAAGAAGTTATGGATATTCAAAGAGGTGAATTGGAGTATAAATTGCAAGCTCAAGAGTGGGTAAGAATTCAAGGACCTGCATCATTTGAAGTTCCTGCAAATTCTAAATTTAAATTAAGAGTTCATAGTTTAGTTGACTATTGTTGCTCTTTTATCAAAAACAACTAAGATAATATTTAAAAAGAAGACTTAATATAAGTCTTCTTCTTTTATCTCTTCAAATTTCAGTATCTTTTTTCCAAAGTGAGTGTTCTTAAAGTTTTCAGCCTCTTTTAAAGTTGAAAATGGAATTAATTCTTCTCCCATAGGACCATAAACATTTGACCCTACAACATAAAATGCTTTTTTACCATCAACTGCTTCAAGTGTATAGTAGTTTGTAACTTGAATGTGATTAAAATCTTCTTTTGAGTGATTGTGAGCAAATTTATTTGGTGCAAAATAGAATTTCATCATATCTTTAACTCCATCAAAATAGTGAGCATGATTTTGTGTTTTTATTAAAGCTACCCATTTAGGGAATTTAGCGACAAACATTCCACATACAGGACATTTTGAATCTTCAGGTACTTTGATTGTATTTTCTTTTGAAGTTGCTAAACTTGGATTTGTTAGGTAAATAGAAACAGCTTGTAGCATTTGTGGTTTAATTTTTCCGCAAATATTATTGTCTATTAAATATTGTTTTGTTTCACCAACTGAATTAAATTCATTTTTAGGTGATTCTATACACATTGTTTCGTAAATTTTTTTACCTTTAGTAGCCATAGTTCTTTTTTTGTCTTCTAATTTTGACATATCATCAAACATAGAATCTTTTGCAATTTTTAAAGCTTCATCAAAAGTTTTGATTTCTCCACCGAACTCATTTTTGAATTTTTGTGCATCTTGTAAAGTTGAAAAAGCATATTTACTAACAGCACTCATAGTTCCTTTTTTTGAACTACCAACTACATAAAAAGCATTTTTAGCATCAATCAATTGTAATGAATTTGTATCTACAACTTCTATAGTTTTTATTTTATCTTCAAAATCATTATGGATTTTTGCCTGACAATGCAAAGAACAATATTGCTCTTTGTGCCCATTTTTAAACTCAGTTGTGTGACTAGTTTTATAGAATTTTGTTAAATGCATCCCGCAAACATTGCAAAATTCTTTGCTTGAATCTGTTTTAACTAAAGTTGCTTTTTCTTTTGGCACAGTTTGAAACATTTGCATTTCTTGGGCGAATGAAATGTTTAAAATTAATAGTAGTCCTAAAAAAATATTTTTTAGCATCTAT
>JALRJW010000160.1 GCA_023268955.1 Aliarcobacter sp.
ATAAATTTATAAATTTATCTAATATTTAAGGTTAAATTAATTTTCAATATATTAGAATACTTTTATCAAAGGAAAAATATTATCCTTTGTGTTAAAACAATTGAAGGATTTATTATGGCATGCGATACAGGTGCTAAACCAATTGAAGAAAATCAAAATGTTAAAAATAACGAAGAAAATTTAAATGAAGAAAAAAAGGAAAAAGATATGGCTTCATCATTAGTATTAAGAAAAGCTCCAGATTTTAAAATGGATGCATATGATTCTAAAACAGGACACTATACAACAGTAAATAGTGAAGATTATTATGGAAAATGGACAGTTGTTTGTTTTTATCCAGCTGACTTTACATTTGTATGTCCAACAGAAATTGCAGCAATGAATGCAAAATATGACGAATTTCAAGAATTAGGTGTAGAAATTTTAGCAGTTTCAACAGATACAAAATTCTCTCACAAAAGATTTGTTGAGACTGAACCATTATTAAAAGGATTAAAACTTACAATCGGTGCTGATCCAACAGGTGCTGTTTCAAGAGCATTTGGTGTAATGATTGAAGAAGAAGGAATAGCTTTAAGAGGAAGATTTTTAATTAATCCTGAAGGAACAGTTGTTGCTCAAGAAGTACAAGCTCCAATGGTTGGAAGAAATGTAAATGAATTTTTAAGACAAGTAAAAGCTTGGCAACATGCTACAAAAACTGGTGAAGTTTGTCCAGCTGGATGGGTTCCTGGTAAAAAAACACTTCCAGTTAATACAGATGTAGAGCAAATGACAGGTAGAGTAGGTGATTATATTACGATTGAAGAGATTCTTTCGTAAGAAAATTTAACAAAACAATTATCAATATTTTTAAAAACACAATTATTATTAAACCTTTATAATTAGGGATTCAAAGATTTTTCTTTGGGTCCCTTTTTTTATTAATGAAACTTATTGTAATATTTATATTCAAATAAAAATCAAAGGATATTATATGGAATGCGAATTTCCAACAGTTAATTCAAACAACGAAGAAATTATAGAAATCTTTAAACAAACTAAAACAATTGCAATTGCAGGACTTTCTCCAGACCCTGAAAAAGCTAGTAACAGAGTAGCTGTATATTTACAAAATGCAGGATTTAAAATCGTACCTATTTATCCAAAAGGTGATGAAATTTTAGGTGAAAAAGTTTATAAATCTTTGGCTGAAATCCCATTTAAAATTGATATGGTAGATATTTTCAGAAAACCAGACGCAATTGCAACAGTAGTTGATGAAGCAATAGCAAGAGGTGATGTTGATATTGTTTGGACACAATTAGGATTAGTGAACAATGAAGCTGCTGCTAAAGCAAAAGAAGCTGGTATGAAAGTTGTTCAAAATAAGTGTACTAAAATAGAACACGCTGCAAATTTTTAAAATTTAATTTCTCTTTATGTGTTGTGAAGAATAAGTTTTGCAACACATCCTTTTTTCCCATCGTCTCTATTTTCAATAGAGATATCAGCTCTTAAAGCATCAGCTGCATTTTTTGCTAAAAACAGTCCCAGACCAACACCACTTTTATTTCCTATTCTTTTAAAGGGAGCAAATAAATCAACTCCTTCTTCTATACCTATACCTTCATCAATAACCATAAGTATTAGTTCTTTTTGAGTTTTTCTTACTCTTATTTCTATACTTTTGTTG
>JALRJW010000039.1 GCA_023268955.1 Aliarcobacter sp.
ATCCGTCTCAAGTTCATTAATCTTAGGTTCTGCAAAACCTTTGGGCAATAAAAAAACAGCCAACAGGCTGCATGACAAAATGTTTCTAAACAACCACATGAATTTACTCCAAATACAAAACATTTTGGTAGAATGATTGCGTCAAGAGAAATGCTCAAAAAAAGTACAGGTAATTGGGCAATAACAAAACAAGGTACTTTTAATAAAAACTTATGAGTCTTGTTTGATGCATTCAAATTTTTTGGACTCATATTTTGCTTTTTGTATTACAGACTGATTTGCATTAGGATATTGTAATTCTACACCATTTATCATTTTACATCCTTGGTCTTTTTCACCAATTTGAACCATTGATACTCCAAGTTTTAAAAGATTAATTGGAGCTTTTTTTCCTTTAGGAATAGCAATAGCTCTTTTAGAAGATTTAAATGGTGTAATAAAAATTAATCTTCCAGTAACAGGAAATCTTGATGACCCAGAATTTAGCATAGCTCCAATTGTTTGGAAAGCTTTTACAAACTTGATTTTCAAAGCTGTAACTGCACCATTTTCATTACTTGGAGCGATTTTCAATTTTGGAGATGATGAAATAAACAAAGTCTCTTTTGAATTTAATCAAACAAATATAGGGCCTATTCAAAAAGAGCCTTTAGATAAATTGATTAAAATCTTAATAAATAGACCAAATTTGGCCTTAGAATACACCAATGTTTACAATAAAGAGTTGGAAAAAAATCAAATTATTGATGAAAAATACAATAATTTTATTAAAACAAAAAATGAAAAAACATCATTGAAAGATTTTTTATATGCTAATTATTTAAAAATCAACAAAGAAGAAAAAGCTAAAAAACTTTTAAAAGATTATGAAAAAAAAGATGATGACTTACTTAAATTTCTAATAAAATACACTAAAGAAAATATGGTAATTTCAAAAGAAGATTATGAAAAAATAGCTCTTTTAAGAAGTAAGAATATAAAAGATTATTTAATTAAAAACAAAGTAAGTGAAAAACAAATAATAGTTCATGAAGAGTTTAATGAAGAAAGTCTACAAAAAGAGTCGATTATAATTGAATTTAAAGTTAATACTCTATAAAATATCACTTTTATTAATATATTAAATATAAGGATAAGTTATATGAAAAACTTTTTTTACTTTGTAATTATAATGGTTTTTATTGGTGTTGGTATAGGTGTTTATCAACAAATTATGAAAAAAACAAAAAACTTCAAAAGATTAGAATGCCATAAACAAACAACAACATTTGAAAGAATATTTTTTGAAGAACCGACTGTAAATACAGCTATAGAACAACTTGAAGCTAAAAACTATGAAATTATTTCAAGAATCGAGTTTTCAAAAATTATGGATAGTAACTTAAAAGGTAAATTAACAGTTGCCGAACTCGATGAAATGTTAGTTGACACTATAAGCAGTTACACAAAAGATGAATCAAAAGCAAATGATAAAAAAACTGTAATTGATTACTATTTATATGAAAATGACAAAGCAGATTCAAATAAGAAAAATGAAAATGCTAAAAAATATGCGGGTTATTTGATGTTTGATTTTAAATACAACGATAAATTAGTTTACAAAATTCAAACAGATTATATGAATCAAGATGGTAGCGATATTTCACAAAGAATAGATTGTGCAATTCACTCATTTACATCAATAAATAAAGGACAATAATGAAACAAAAAATATTTAAAGACAAATACCATATTTTTGAAATTGAGTATAAAAAAAATGAATTAACTTACACTAATGTTGATGAAATAATTGAAGCTTTAAAAGTAAAAATTGATAATCATCCTGTAATTTCATTTATAGCAATTTTTGACCAATATAAACACACTTCATCTTTAGAGGGTGGAGAAGTTAGTCCAGCTATTAAAGCTGCTAAAAATATCGTATTTTGTTTTGGAAAAGAGTTACCTACTCCTGAAGTTTTAGCTGTAAGACCTAGAAGTATTGGAGTTTGTGAAATGGAAGATAAATTTGTATTAAACTTTTTAGAAGCGCCAAATGACATGGCAAATAAAACAATGGAAGATTTTGTAAAATCTTTAAAAGCCCAAAAAAGTCTTTTAGGATTTTAATTTTCTCTTAAAATAGAAACTTTAAAAGTTTCTATTTTTAAAAATTCTCACATGCTACATTTTAAAGCGTCTTCTTTAGGCATTAAATCTTTATATTTGCACTCAAACCATAATTTATCTGAAGGTACTTTCCAAGACCAAGCTAAATCGCTATGTAACCAACCGTTAACAACTCTTTCCCCTTTGTATTGACCATCTTTTGCTTTATCTCCTTCAAAACCATCAGTAATCGTCCATACATTTGTGTAGCCTTTTTTTGCTAAAGCATTTACAACAGGTGCTGCTCTTGTTGAACCTGATCTACATGTAATAAAAATAGCTTCATCTTTTTTCACACTTTTTTTATCTAATTCATAAACAATTTCATCAATTGCATAT
>JALRJW010000050.1 GCA_023268955.1 Aliarcobacter sp.
AATGAAAATAATTAATACCCAAGATAGTAATTTCAAGCAAGAGTTTGAAAATATTTTAGCAAGAGCTAAAAGTGATATTAAAGGGGTTTCTCAAATAGTTACAGGAATTATTGATGAAATCGTTGAAGAGGGAAATGTTGCTTTAAAAAGACATATCCAAAAGTTTGATAAATGGGAAGTTAAAAGTGATAATGAGCTTATGATTTCTCAAGATGAAATGAAAAAAGCTTATGAAAATATTGATTCAAAATTAAGAGATGCTTTGCATATGGCTTATGATAGAATCAAAAAATATCATGAAAAACAACTTCCAAAATCTTGGTTAGATTTTGAAAGCAATGGAACAATTTTAGGTCAAAAAGTAACTCCTGTTGATAGAGCAGGATTATATATTCCTGGTGGAAAAGCTGCATATCCTAGTTCTCTTTTAATGAACGCAGTGCCTGCAATAGTTGCTGGTGTTGAAGAAATTGTAGTTTGTACTCCAACTCCAAACAATGAAGTAAATGAGCTTTTATTAGCTGCTTGTCACTTATGTAAGGTTTCAAAAGTTTATAAAGTAGGTGGAGCAAGTGCAGTTGCTGCTATGGCTTATGGAACTCAAACTATTCCAAAAGTTGATGTTATAACAGGACCTGGAAATATCTTTGTAGCTACTGCTAAAAAGTTAGTTTTTGGTGAAGTTAATATTGATATGATAGCAGGACCATCTGAAATTGGTATTTTAGCTGATGCAACAGCTAAACCACACTATTTAGCAATTGATTTATTAAGTCAAGCAGAGCATGATGAAATGGCAAGTTCAATTATGATTACAACTTGTGATGAGGTTGCTAATTTAACATCTAAAGAAGTTGAAGAGTATTTATCAACTTTAGAAAGAGAAGAGATAGCTAGAAAGTCTATTGAAGAAAGAGGGGCTATTATTGTTGCTCAAAATATGAGTGAAGCAATTGAACTTATGAATGAAATTGCACCTGAACACTTAGAAGTTATGACACAAAATGCATTTGAGTTATTACCATACATCAAACATGCAGGTGCTATTTTCTTAGGTGAAAATACTCCTGAGCCTATTGGGGATTATATTGCTGGACCAAACCATACTTTACCAACAGGAAGTACGGCCAAATTTTATAGTCCTTTAAATGTTGAGAATTTCATGAAGAAAAGTTCAATTATTAACTTTTCAAAAAATGCAATTGATGAGTTAGGTGAAGCTTGTGCTCTTTTAGCAGACACTGAAGGTTTAACAGCTCACGCTAAATCAGTTAGAGTTAGATTAGAAAAATAATTAAAAATAATTTATACAATATAAAATAAATTTAAAAAATACGAATAAAATATAAGGAGAATGCAATGGCATCGTTTAAAGATTGGTTTACAGAAGATGAAGATGATATTTTCATGGGGAGCCCAAAGTCAAAATTCTTTGATGTAAGTAGAGAAGCATCAAAAGAAGTTGTAGAAGATGAGTGGGATAAAGTTGTTGAAAAATTAGCAGTTATGGAAATGATGCTTTCAAAGGGTAAAGGTCCTGAATTTGATCTAAATGAAGAGATTAAAAACTTCGTTTTTGAAAATGAAAAGGAAGTAAACTCTATGAAAAAAGGTTTATATGTAGAGTTAACTGGTGAAATTATCTGTAGACTTGATTCATAAGGTTTAGTATTGGAAGAACTAGAACAAGTTAAACAACAAATTATACATTTTGTTAAAGAGTGTAATCATCAAAAAAGTTTAGATTTACTTGATAAATTAGCAACAGGAAAGATGCTAAGAAGTAAATTGATTTTAAAAATAGCTGGGGTTTCTAAAGAATCAATAGAACTTTGTGCAGTTGTTGAGATGATTCATGCAGCTTCACTTTTACATGATGATGTTATTGATGAAGCAGACACTAGAAGAGGAAAACCTAGCGTAAATGCTCTGTTTGATAATAAAACAGCAATTATGTTTGGGGATATTTTATATTCAAAAGCCTTTACTCAATTAACACAAATGGATAAACAAATTGCATACACTGTTTCAAATGCTGTAACACTTTTAAGTATTGGTGAAATGGATGATGTTGATTTAACAAACTCTTTTAATAGTTCTTATGATAAATACCTTGATATGATTTATAAAAAAACAGCTTCATTAATTGAAGCTGCTTCTAAAAGTGCTGCTATTTTAGCTGGACTTGATGAAGAAAAATATGCACTTTATGGTAAAAATTTAGGTTTGGCTTTTCAAATGATTGATGATATTTTAGATATTACTGCTGACAGTGCAACTTTAGGAAAACCAGCTATGCTTGATTTTGTAGAGGGTAAAGTTACTATTCCATATTTACTTTTGCATGAAAGAGTTGAAGATAAAGCTAAGTTAGAATCTTTGTACAAAAGAGAACTTAGTAATGAAGAATCTTCTTGGATTAAAGAGCAAATGAAAACAACAGGTGCTTT
>JALRJW010000054.1 GCA_023268955.1 Aliarcobacter sp.
CTTATCTTTATAACTTTCTTTATTTCTATATTTCATAATGTCTAATGGTCCGTTTAACTCCAAACTGTCATCTTTATTTTTAATCATGCGTTTAAACCGATTGGTGAGTTATTTGCCTTTCCACCTAGGTTTTTTGTAAGACAACCAACCTTTGATAATTTTGTTGAACTTGCACGTATTACATCATCATCTGGAGTTCCTTTTTCTAGATATATCGTGAATAGTTTAATTGTGACCATTATTGGTGTGTCTTTTTCAATTCTTATTACAAGTTTATCTGCTTATGGACTATCAAAACTCAAATTTAAAGGTAAAAAACTTCTATTTGAAATCAATACTTTAGCTCTCATGTTTGTTCCGATTGCAGTACAAATTCCAAGATATTTAATTATTGCAAGAGCAGGATTAATTGATACGTATTTAGGACATATTTTACCTGTCGTGATACTTCCTGTTGCGATGTTTTTATTAAAACAATTTATCGACCAAACACCGAACGAGCTCATTGAATCCGCTAAAATTGACGGAGCATCAGAAATGGAAATCTTTTTCAAAATTATATTCCCTATTATTTTACCTGCGATTGCAACCGTAGGAATTTTGTCATTCCAAGTATTGTGGAATGACACTTCCACATCTATTTTATATATCGATGATGAATCCAAACGTACGCTTGCATTTTTCATGATGAGTTTAACATCTCTTCAAGGAAATACCGTTGCAGGTCAAGGGATGGCTGCTGCAGCGTCGCTTATTATGTTTATTCCTAATCTTGTTTTATTTATTTTCTTACAAAGTCGTGTGATGAATACGATGGCACATTCAGGTATCAAGTAATGAAAAAATTACTCATTGTTTTATTCATGTTGATGGCATTACCATTGTTTACTATAAAGGCGAATGGAGTGCCATACATTACATTTACCTATTCATCAACGAATGGGCGTTTTGTCTATACACAAGATGCCTATATTCCTTTATCGAGAACAGAAACATTTGGATCATATACACTTGATAATCCGCAAGATATTACATTTGATGACAATGACATCATGTATATCGCAGATCGTGATTTAGGTGTAGTGATTGTATATGACGAAGAAAACCAAGTCACTCAAGTCATAGGAGAAGGTATTTTAGAAGGACCAACCGGTGTTCATGTTGGCTTTGATGGTAATGTATATGTCGCTGACTTTATTACGAAAAAAGCATATCAATTTTCTAAAAATAATCAAGATCAATATGATTTAGTTGCAACATATGAGAAACCTTCGAATTCACCATTTTTTACAGATGATGATCCATTTGATCCTACAAAAGTCACAACAGATAATGCAAATAATGTGTATGTTTTACTTGCAGGAAATGTCAATGGTCTTGCGCAATATAAAAATGATGGCACATTTTTTGGTTATTTTGGTGGAAACAGTATTCCAGCATCTTGGCAAAATACTGTCACATTTTTATTTTTTGATGAAGCGACAAGACGTAATTTATTTCAAATCATTCCAGATCCAGTGTATAACTTAGCAACGGATCAAGATGGACTTATTTTAACGACAACAAAAGGTCTAGATGGGTATTTAAAACT
Organism: Aliarcobacter sp.; assembly: GCA_023268955.1. Classification (GTDB taxonomy): domain Bacteria; phylum Campylobacterota; class Campylobacteria; order Campylobacterales; family Arcobacteraceae; genus JALRJW01. The sequence goes on from JALRJW010000054.1 coordinate 1,592, forward strand.
CAACATTGCAAATTTTGTATTAAATCAATCCGTTTGGGGTTTTGATAATAACGAAGATATTTATGTAGGTCCATATGAGACTATTTTTGCAGTCACGAGTGAAGGGTATATCGTGGAATATGGTCCAGATGGTAGTGTTTTATTCATTTTTAGTGGTACCGATACATCCGGTATTCAAGGGTTATTTCAAAATCCTACCGGGATTGCTGTTAATTCTAAAAGCCAAATTTATGTCGTTGATGATCAAACGTCATCACTTCAAATATTTGTACCAACGTCCTTTGCCAATCTTGTGCATAATGCGATTGAGTTATATCAAGATGGACGCTATGTAGAAGCATTAGAACCATGGCAAAAAGTGACCATCTAAAAGGTTTCCTTGTAAATTTCCTTTTTTAGATGTTAAGTTATAATTTAAATCTAAATTTGCTTTAGAATCAAAAACTTCAGGGTAATACATCATATTTGTAGCTTGTTTTACTTCAATACCTTTTACAGTAGCTTTAAAAGTGTCATTTAATAGTTCATAATTTAAAGAACCTCCTAAAATATTTGAAATACCAGTTACTTTTAATAAATCCTTACTTTGCTCAATGTTTCCATTTATAGTTGCATTTCCTCTCATTTTTGTTTGAGATAAATCATATAATTTAGCAAAATCTGAAACCACAATTTTATAGTCACTATTAAGTTTTAAAGCAGATATATCATAAACAGCTTTTTGAACTTCAACATTTGCCATTGTAGTATTTAGATTTGCTTGCGTTATTGCTTGAGTACCTTTTAAATTTGTAGTAGTGTTAGTATTAAAAGCTAATAACTCTTTTAATTTTAAAGAAAAATCTTTGTTTACTAAAGCGTTGTTTACAACACCATTTGAAATAGTTGTTTTTACATTACCATCAAGATTTTTTATGTCTGCACTTTTGATATTTGCATCAATATTTAAATCACCCTTTGCATATTTTGGTTGATTTACTAAATACAACAACTCATCAATTTTTAAATCAGTTGCTTTAAATAAAATATCTTTTGGATTTAAATCAACTAATTTAACATCATAATTCCCCTGCCCTTTTGCAACAAATAAATTACCTTTTACACTAGTTAAAGCAGCATCACCTATTACTGTACCTGTTGTTTTAACATTTCCATTTAATTGTTGATTTGTAAGATTTTTTAGAGTTGATAAATCTTGAACATCAACCTCATATTTTAAATCAAATGTTTTAGCTAACAATGAAATATCACCATTTACTTTAACAAATGATTTTTCATTTATTGTTGCATCAAAATTGATTTTATCCATTGTTAAAGTAAAATCATTTACTTTTAAATTTGCACCACTATTTTGTGCATTAGCTATACTTTCAATATAACCAGCCACATAGTTATTTCCAGGTTTTGTAAATAGAACACCATATACAGCACCTATAATTATTAAGATTAAAAAAGTTAATCCAAAAAAAACTTTTTGTATCATCTAGTCCCCTTAGAGTGTTTAATTTGTAATTTTTTCAATTATATCTTTTTAAAATTAATATTAATAAAATACAATTAGATTAAAATATTTGTTGATTTTTAAACTTATTTTTATTTATAAATCAATATAATGTCACGTTTCAAAGTGATAAGTAGGGATACGCAAGCCGAACGGACTTTGATATTACTAAAATTTTATAAAGGATTCAGAATGAAAAAAATCGTTCTATTAATGTTAGCGTTTGCTGGTTTTGCATTTGCTGCTGAAGGTCAATCTATGATTCAAGCTTACTCTGTAGTTGCTGCAGGTGTTGGTCTTGGTTTAGCTGCATTAGGTGGAGCTATCGGTATGGGTAATACTGCTGCTGCAACTATTGCTGGTACTGCTAGAAACCCAGGTTTAGGTGGAAAGTTAATGACTACTATGTTCATTGCTATCGCACTTGTTGAAGCACAAGTTATTTATACACTTGTTATTGCTTTAATCGCATTATACGCAAACCCATTTTTAGGATAATCTATAATTTAAATATTATAAATTATTTAAAAAAGGTCAAGAGTTTTTCTCTTGGCCTTTTTTTATGCCTACAAAATAGTGATTTAATAATAGTTTACATATAATGTAAATTATTAAAAATTACAGGTACTTTATGGAAAACATAAAAATAATATCTTCATTTACTCAAACATTATCATTAATGATATTTGAGAAAAATGACTCAATATCATCAAAATTTGCAGAATATTTAAATTCGATATTCAAAAATATTTCTTATACAAAATTTCAAGAAGAAATGTATGAAAAAATTGATACTAATGATATTGATATTGTGATTATAGATCTTGCAACCCAAGATAAAGAATCGGGTTTTACTTTTGTAAAACATATAAGAGAAAGAAATCCATATATTAAAATACTAGTTTATTCTTCTTTTTCAGATATACATTTACTTCAAAATTGTATAAGATACGATGTATCAGGCTTTATTACAGATGAATCAAACCTTACTGATCTTAAAAGCTATATAAAAAACTGTATTGAAAAGATATTTATTACTTTAGATAATAAGCTTTTAAAATATAAATTTGAAAATTTAAAAGTTTTAGATTGTATAAAATATTTAGCTGAAGATAGAGATTCAAAAGTTACAATTGTTAGTCACTATAAAGGTTTACCTTTAATTAGAGAAGCTATTATTATTTATTATGATGATCAAAGTGTTAAATTAAAAATAAATGAAATACAAATAAAAACATTAAAATTAAATGATACATTAGCACTATCATCAATTTATCTAGGCATGGATATTCTAGTAAATATCTCTGAAATTGACTCTAAAAATAATTATGTTATATTGAATTATATCAATTTTATTGATTCATTTATACATCATAGAAAAACTCTAAGATTAGAACCAGAAGCTGAAGCTGAACTAATAATATCTGATAAAAATAAAAGACGAGTAAAATCACAAATATCTAATATTTCAATCAATCATATGTTATGTGAAATTTCAAGCTATAATGAATTTAATATGCATGCAAAATTAAATATCGCATTAAGAGTAAATAAAAACTCTAAAATCATAATAGGTAATGCTATTGTGAAAGATATTTTCAATACTAATTCTGGTTTCAAAATGCTAATGAAATTTACATTAGGATTAGAAGATCATCAATTTTTAGAAAATTATCTATCAAAAAGAGTGAAAGATTTAATTAACGAACTAAAATTTCCAACTAGTTTATAATCTTAAGAATTAATCATATTTGGCATTCTTTCACTTTTTTCTTTAGAACTTCTTTATATTGTAAGAGTTGCCCAAAGTTTATCATTTTGAAGTGCTTCATTTAAAAGTTCACCAGTGTGATTACATTTTATTCCTATAGATTCTAATTCTTCAACGGCGTTATATTCTTCTGCACATACTATACAAGAGCTAAATTCAACACCATCTTTTTGTATTTCGAGAACTCTCTTTTTTATATCAACATTTGATTTAGCTTGTTTAATTGAAGCTCCCCAAAACATAATATGAACTCTTTTCCAATATCCTCTAGGAATTGATACTCCACCATAAAGTAGTGGAAATTTTAAAATTGAATCAACATTATCTGTTGAAATTATTAATAATAGATTTTCTTTTTTCATATTTTATCCTGCAATAATTGGAGTAAAAGCTTTGGCACTTACTCGCACAATTTGTCCAATTGTTAAATTTTCTTTTTCATTTTCACTTATTACTACTTCAACAAGTTGTTGACCAATAGAAATAACAGCTACATAAATAACATCGATTTTTCTTATATCTAAAAGTTCCCCTTCAAATGAAAACTTTTGACTTCCACTTGTTTGAAGTAACACTTCTTTTGCACTTCCATCTTTTGTAATTTTCCCATAATGAAGATTAATTACTCTATTAGAAAGACGATAAATTTCACTAGGATCATGACTTACCATAATTATAGTAGTATTAAATTCTTTGTGTAAAGTTAATATTTCATTTTGGAGTTTTGTTCTCATTGATGGATCAAGGGCTGAAAGAGGTTCATCCATTAAAAGAAGTTTTGGTCTATTCATCAAGGCACGACACAAACTAACACGTTGTTTTTGTCCACCACTTAGAGTGTTTGGCATCCTATTTTTAAGGGTAATTAAATCTGTAATTGTAAGTAAATGTTCACAAAGTTCTTTATCTTTAGATACAAAAAGAAGATTTTCTTCAACACTCATATTAGGAAATAAAGCGTAATCTTGAAATACAAATCCAATATCTCTTTTTTGTGAAGGAAGAGTCGTTTTAGAATCCATCCAAATCTCATCATCGACTTGAATAGTCCCACTTGCTGCTTCTAGTCCTGCAATTATTCTAAGAAGTGTAGTTTTACCACTTCCACTTTGCCCTGCTAATGTTATGAAATCCCCTTGATTAATTTCAAAATTAACATTTAAATCCATATCTCCATTTGCACCATGAAGCTGTTTTTTTATATCAATTTTTATCATTTTAGATTCCAACCTTTTTCATTTTACCATTGAAAATATATACACTTAAAAGAACTATAAAACTTATTAAAACCATAATAGCGCTATAAATATGAGCAGCTTGATAATCCATAATCTCAACAAATTCATAAATAGCTACAGAAGCTATTTTAGTTTCCCCAGGAATTGAACCTCCCACCATTAATACAACCCCAAATTCTCCAACGGTATGGGCAAATGTAACTATAATAGCAGTCATTAGCGCTGGTTTTATATTTGGAATTGCAACTTTTAAAACCGTCTCAATTTTTCCTTTCCCTGCAATATAACTTGCTTCAAGCATATTTTTATTA
>JALRJW010000111.1 GCA_023268955.1 Aliarcobacter sp.
TGGATTTAGCACTTAGTTTATATTGGTTAAAAGAGGCAGAAACTTCACCAAAAGATAAAATTTATGAAATTTATGGTGTTAAAGACTATTTCAAATAAATCTCAACTAAACTTACAATTACTGTTATTGTAAGCACTGAAATTAATGTTTGCATTGTAATAATTGCAGACATTAATTTTATATCTCCACCTAACTGTTTTGCTAAAATATAAGCTGATGAAGCCGTTGGCATTGAAGCATATACCATTAAAACAGCTATTGCTAAAATACTAATTTCAAACTGTAAAGCCACAAATATCATTATTGCAGGTAACAATGCTAATTTAAAAAACAAAGAAGTGAAAAGTTCTAGTTTAACTTCACCTATTGCTTTTATATGAAGACCAACTCCAACAGATAATAGTCCTAAAGGTAGTGCTGCTTTACTAAGTAATTCTAATGTTTCATTAATAACAGCAAATAGTTTTATATCAAAGAAATTAAGACTACCACCTACTACACATCCTAAAATCAAAGGATTTTTAATTACAGTGTTTAAAAAAGATTTGAAATTTACTTTAGAAGTTTCATTGTAAAGAGCAAAAATTCCTATACAAATGAAATTTAAAAAAGGAATTGTAAAAGTCATTATAAGAGCAGCAATTACTAAACCTTCATCTCCATACAATGAAGTAATCAAAGCTAAAAAAACATAGGTATTAAATCTAGTTGCACCTTGAAAAACAGAGGTAAAAGCATCATCTTTAAATAAAAACATAAATTTATTTAAAAACATTAAAAGTATCGCTAAAAAAGTTATGGAAATAATAGCTGTTAATACAATATCAACACCATTTATCCCAGCTAAATTTGCATTTGCTAATTTAAAAATTAACAAAGAAGGAAATAGAATATAATATGTAAATTTATCAGCATAATCCCAAAAACTATGGTCAGGAAAATTTATTCTTTTTAAAAAATACCCTAACGATATAATCAAAAATATTGGAACCAATGCTAATAAAACTGTTTGCATATTATCTCTTTATTTAAATTCTTTTTTTTAACTATTTTCCTACTAAATCATAAAGTGCTTGAATCTCTTGTGGCCAGATTGTTTCATCTATTGTTTCAAGAACTAAAGGAATATCATCCATTCTATCATCATTCATAATAAATTTAAAGGCATCCCAACCAATTTTTCCAACACCCAATGAATCGTGTCTATCAACTCTACTTCCTAAATCAGGTTTTGAGTCATTTATGTGCATTCCCATAAGATATTCACGCCCTACAATGTCATCAAACAAAGCCCAAGTTTTATCATAAGCTTCACGTGTTCTGATATCATAACCAGCTGTAAACATATGACAAGTATCAATACAAACACCAACTCTACTTTTATCTTCAATTTTATCAATAATATAAGCTAAATGCTCAAATTTATAACCTAAATTTGAACCTTGACCTGCTGTATTTTCAATAACTAGTTTAATATCATTTGTCGCATCAATTGCTTGATTCATAGAAAGTGCAATTCTATCTAAACACTCCTCTTCACTTATTTTTCTAAGATGACTTCCAGGGTGGAAATTTAATCTATCTAGTTTTAAAATTTCACATCTTTGAATTTCATGTATAAAACCGTTTAATGATTTTTGTCTAGCCTCTTCTTCTGGATGTCCTAAATTGATTAAATAAGAATCATGGGGTAAAATATGTTTAGCCTCAATTCCTGTTTTTTCAAACTCTTCAAACCACTTATCTAAAGTTTTTGTATCAAAATCTTTTGCTGTCCATTGTCTTTGGTTTTTTACAAACAAAGCAAAAGCCTTTGCACCAATTTCTCTAGCATTAATCAAGGCATTATACACGCCACCACTTGCGCTTACATGTGCTCCAACATATTTCATTTATAAGTCCTATTATCTTTATTTTTTAATTATTTATAAATTTAAGTTATAAAATATAAAAGTGTAGTTTATAAACACTCTCAAAAAAAATTGTTAACTTTTAGTAAATTTTATAATATCCTAAAATGGCTAAGTATAGAATTACAGTAAATTATTTTTAAAAGTAGCATTTTAAACTTAAAAAAAGCAAGGGTGTAAAATATGGAAAAAGTTGTAATTATAGGTGGGGGTTATGCGGGAATTTACGCATTAAGGCAGTTAGCGCAAAACAAAAATATCAAAATTACTTTGATCGACAAACATACTTTTCACAATCTTCAACCAGAAGTTTATGACCTTATTGCAAATAAATCAAATATTGCTGATGTTACTATTGACCTTACAACTTTAGTAATGGGATTTGACCATGACTATTTAGAGTATAAAAATCTAAAAGTTAGAAATATTGATAAAGATGCTAGAAAAATTTACACAGAAGAACAAGAAATTGTTGAATATGATTATTTAGTTATGGCAGCAGGAACTAGAACTTTCTTCCCACCACAAATTGAAGGTCTAAACAATGCCCACGATATCAAAAAACTTCACTGGGCAATGCACTTTAAACAAAGTTTTGAAAATGAATTATTCAAAAAAATCAGAGACGAAGCTAAACAGTGTGCTGACACTCATATCGTAGTTGTTGGTGCTGGTTTATCAGGTGTTGAAATTGCAGCTGAAATGGCATACAACTCAAGAAAATTCTTTAAAAGAGGAAATTTTTCTTGCGATAACTTAAAAATTTCACTAATTTCTAGTGCTGATACTATTTTACCAGGACTTGATAGAGAACTAATTAATATCTCTCATCAAAGATTAAAAGAGCTTGGAATTAAAGTTATAACAGGTACAAAACTTACAAAAATGGAAGATGGTTTTGCTTATCTTTCAAATGGTACAAAAATATTCCAATCATTTTTAATATTTACAGGGGGTATTGAATCTTCGGATAACAAAATAGCAGTAATAGTTGCTAGAGGAACTATAGTCAATGGCACACAGCCTCCAGGAACTATAGGTGGAGATTCAACCTCCAAACTTATCAGAGAAGCTCATCAAGATGATAATGTGAAAGC
>JALRJW010000250.1 GCA_023268955.1 Aliarcobacter sp.
TTGTTAATAATCATACTGAAGATAATATCTTGATTATAGAAATTGAAGATAAAAATGAAAAATATTGGTTTGGTTTTATTAATGAAGACAATATTGAACTTAGTGATGAAGAAATAGAAAAGAGATTTATTCAATAATTTAGGGAGTGTTAGAAATTTTGTGTCAGTCTGATAGAATTTATAATTCTAAAGGATTGGACAATGAATCAAACACTTGATTTAACAGATGCACTTGAACAAATTAAAGCAGGTGCAAAAATAGATGGTAAGGATGGAGTTTTAGCTCCACTTATTAAACAACTCACTGAAGCTGCATTACAAGCAGAACTTGAATCTCATCTTACAACAGAGATAAATAAAAATAGAAAGAACGGTAAATCTACTAAAACTATGAAATGTAGTGTTGGTGAATTTGACTTAGATGTTCCAAGAGATAGAAATGGTTCTTATGAACCTCAAATAGTTAAAAAACATCAAACTTATATGTCAGACCATATTGAACAAAAGATTTTATCTTTGTATGCTTTAGGTAATAGTTACTCTCAAATATCGGAACATATTGAAGAGATGTATCGGGTAGAACTCTCCAAAGCTACACTAAGTGCTATTACAGATAAAGTTATACCACTTTTAAAAGAGTGGCAACAAAGACCATTAGAATCAACCTATCCTTTTGTTTGGCTTGATGCAATACACTATAAAATAAAAGAGAATGGCAGATATATTTCAAAAGCTGTCTATACCATCCTTGGAGTAGGACTCAATGGTAAAAAAGAGATATTAGGACTTTATATATCCGAAAATGAGGGAGCAAACTTTTGGTTACAGGTTTTAACTGATTTAAACAACCGTGGAGTACAAGATATACTTATTGCTTCTGTTGATGGTTTAAAAGGCTTTCCTGAAGCTATAAAAGCAATTTTTCCAAATACAGAAATACAGTTGTGTATTGTTCATCAAATTAGAAACTCCATAAGATATGTTGCTTCTAAAAATCAAAAGGAGTTTATGAAAGATTTAAAACTCATTTATCAAGCCATTTCAAAAGAAGCAGCAGAAGATGCTTTAGTTCAACTTGAAGAAAAGTGGGCTAAAAAATATCCTATTGTAATTCAATCTTGGAAAAATAAATGGGGAAATCTATCTGCTTATTTTAAATATCCTGAAGATATTAAAAGAATTATTTATACAACCAATATAATTGAATCTGTTCATAGACAGTTTAGAAAGTTGACCAAAACTAAAGGTGCATTTCCAAATGAAAATTCACTCTTAAAACTTTTGTATATGGGTATTCAAAATGCAAGTAAAAAATGGACTATGCCTATGAGGAACTGGTCACTTACAATCTCACAATTGGCAATATTTTTTGAGGGTAGGATTAATGAGAAGTTAGATTTGTAATATTTTTTAAGACCATAAATTGTTGTTTATGGTCTTATAAATAATCTATGCTTAAATAATACCTTTAATCTTTAATGCTTCCATAGTAATTTCTTTTCTATATTTAGCTTGGCTTAACTCAGGCATATTCATATTCATTGCAAAGAACCAAGTTTTATTTTTTAGTTCAATATATCCTACATACCAACCAATCTTCATTGCCCAACCAGTTTTTACTCTGATTGTATAATTATCATTTGACTCAACAATCATTACATCTTTTGTTTTATCAAGGTTTCTTTGTTTATATGGTAAATCATTTTTATAAAGTTTTTGTAAAAACTCAATTTGCTCTAAGGCAGAAATTTTTAAATCTCCATCTAACCAAAACCTTGTTAAATTTCCACCCGTTTGCATATTTCCATAGTTTAGTTGTTTTAGATGTTGGTGATATTTATCAAGTCCTACTCTTTTAGCTAGTTCTTGGTAACACCATACACAAGAAATAGGAAATCCACTCTTGATAGAATGGTCTTGATTCCAAGGTTTCCAACCTTTATCCTTTCCATCCCATTTAATAATCTCTAATTCATCTTTTACAGCTTTTTCTTCAAGGGCAATTAAAGTATTTGCAATCTTAAAAGTTGATGCAGGAGCTAACTGCTGTTTAGCTCTTTTATCATTAGAGATAAATACTGTTTTATTATCTAATGAACTAATGACTACTGTACCAGTAAGAGCTCTTTTGTCAAATAGTTTTTTTAACTCTAAATCTTCAGCAAATAAAAAACTTGTTAAAAGAAAAAATATTAAAAAAGATTTATGAATCATTTTTATCCTTAGTATTAAAGTATTTTAAAGCATATCATAAAAATCTATAACTATCAATCATTGATAAAATTTTAAACAATCTCGTCTTTTAATTAGTTATATAATGTAGTACATAATTATTACAGACATTTTCTAGAATCTATGATATAATTTTATTTAACTATCAGTCATTGACACAAAACTCTGAACAGTCTCGCTTGGAGCTAAGAATTTCATATCTCGTGTTGAACTAATCAGATATTTAAATTCAAGAATTATTGAAGCTGATAATGTAAGATTAGTAGCCTAAGACCTAAATAGGTCTAAGGCTCTTTTTTATTTAAAATAATTTAATTAAATTCTTTAAGATCTAAATACATCCAAGTAGTATTCTTTTCAGGGATAAAATCAAAACCAAAATCTTTATAAAATTGAACTAATTTTTCTTCTTTTTTTAATGGTTCAAGGATAATATATCTTATACCAATTTGATTTGACAATTGATTTATAATTGATAATATTTCTCTAAAAAGTTCTATCCCTAAAGTATAGCCATCAGGTTCACAAGTGTATTTTCTGTAGGTATTATTTAAGATAAAATAATCTAAGACAGCTGATGGTATTTTTTTATCATTAACACTAATATTTCCAACACTTATTGCAAAGAAACCTAAATTCTCAGATATTTCATCTGATTTATCTTTTACTCTATAAAGTTTAGTATTTCTTTTTAATGCTTGTTTTACTGTTAATTCTAAAAGAGTTTTTTCAATTTCTGCTCTTTTTGAATCTTTATCATAAAAATCTATTGGTTTACCAAGAAGAAATTTTTCATTAGCTTTTAATGTAGTTAGAGAATAAGGAGATAATTCTAATTCCAATTATATAACTTTAATTGAAACTTTTTTATCTTTTATTCCCTTAAGAAGTGGATTATTTACTATTACTTTAGATTCCATTCTTTTTAAAGTTTCTTTTTTAATAGAAGGCAGTGGAGATTCTATAATTTTACCTTTAGTAGTTATTCTAAATGACATTAAAAACTCCTTTCAACAAAATTTTTATAATTATACCATAAATCAAAGTATAAACATATTTTCAAATTAACTTTATCTGAAATTAACAAACCCTAAATCTAAATATTTACTTAACATCCAATAATTCAGTTAATTCTTTTATATATTCTAAAAGCTCTTGTTTTGTAACTTTATCAGCTTCACTAATTTGAGTATTAATAGTTTTAATTTGACTAGATAATTTCTCATATCTATTTTGATATGTAATTTTTTCACTATTTTTCTTTTCAGGTTCAGGGAATTTTCCCTCATCTAAGATTTTATCAAAATCTTCATCTTTTAATTTTGCCAATTTTGCTAAATCATTTTGATTAAACTGTTCTAACTTTTCTAACTGTTCCAAGCTTGGAACACTTTTATCATTAACGATTGAAACAATTTTATCATTAGTTGCAATACTAACATATCTACTAATAGTAGCAGTACCCATTTTAAGCTTTTCTGCTAGTTTATTTTGTGAAATTGATAAGCCTTGAGATTCTAAATCATTTTTTATTTCTAATATCGCGATACCTTGATCTACACAATGTTTAAGAAAATTAGTCTTAAATCCATCTTCACGTTCAATTATTGATTCAATAGTAGATTTATATAAATCAAGTATGTTATTTGTTTTAGCAGGTGTGTTATCCATATTTGTTCCTCAAAAATCATAAAGTATTTTATATGGATATTTTATCTTAAAACTTTTGTGAAATCACATTTTCTAAAGTAAATCTATTATAAATTTATATTTATTAACTTTAAGAGATTATTGTTTCTCTTAAAGTTATTTACAATTAATATGTCTTTTGAATCATATAAACTTTTTTGGATGCTCTTGTTATTGCAGTATAAAGCCATCTTAGATAATCTTTTGAAGCAGTGTTGGTGAAAGTCTTAGCATCTAAATAAACATTCTTCCATTCACTTCCTTGAGATTTGTGGCAAGTAATTGCATATCCAAACTTAATTTTCAACGAATTAAAATATATATCCTCAAATATAAACTTTTGAAACTCTTTTGAGTTTGGCTTTATCCCCATTTTTCTGGCTCTGTTTACAACATCAATATAAAGTGCTTGTTTCTCCATTCTATCTATATCGCTGTCACTAAGCCCATAACTACTAATTATTTGTTCAAACTCTGTATTTGCGTATATTAAAGAGCGATATAAGATATTTTCAAAGATAAGTGCTTTAAAGGGAGAACTTTTTTCACTTGTATCTGAAAAGTCAATTTCAACAGTTCTAAACACTAAAGGAACATTCACAGTTATCTCTTCTTCGTTTATCTTTTTACTTATTTGTACATTTCTTATTTCGTAATCTTCATTAACGTCTACTATTCTTCCAAAATCTCCGTTGTTAACTTCCATAGGAAGTTTAGAATTATTTGCAATTGCCATAACCACATCACCGCTTGTGATATATTTTTTTAATGGAAACAACTTTTCTCTTATTTTGTCATTGTAAGTATCTACTGTTTTATTAGAATATGCCACAATTATAGAACTTTCTTTGGGTTGAGATAAGTAATCCTTAAATACTTGAGATTGTTCAATTTGTTCCATATCATCATAATTAAAATCTAATTTCATAAATTCAGCACTTGAACTTTGAATATAGTTACGAATCATAGTTGCGTTTTTAAGTATCCCACTTTCCTTTTCTTGTCTTACAACATCAGTAAGTTCCGAAGATTCAACTTTTAAGTTAAATGTCTTTTCAAGATAATCTTTTGATAAAGCTGGAGATGTTTGCATACCAACTGGTGGAAGTTGCATTGAATCACCAATAAGAATAATTTTATTGTTGAATTTTGGATCATGAATATTTGTGAACTCAATAAGATCACTTAATAGTTTTCCAGTTCCGAACCTGTAATATTCTTGCATAGAAAAATTATCACCAATCATGGAAGCTTCATCTACGATAAAAATTGTATTAGAGGGTCTAGAAATAGCTTCATCATGGTGGAAATACATTTTATAGCTATCTACTTCGTCCTTTAGATATTTTAACTCATAAATGCACTTGTGAATTGTTTGAGCTGATTTTTTTGTTTTAGCTTGGATTACCCTTGTTGCTTTTCCAGTTGGAGCAATTAAAAAATAGTTCTTTTCAGCCTTATCAAAATAATTTGTTAAACCTTTAATAAGATACGTCTTGCCGGTACCACTATAACCTCGAAGTATATGAACTTTTTTAAATGGATCATTTAAAAACTCTTCTATTTCTTTTATGGCTCTTTCTTGTGAGTTTGTCATTTTTTCAAAGAAGTCAATAAGTTTTATTGAATCTTCACTAACTTGTATAGATTCATCATCAATATCTTCATCAAAAAACATATAATTAGCTAATTTGTGATTTTTGATTTTAAATTCTTCTTTATCTAATCTAAATGATAGCTTTTCTATCTTAGTCTCTTCAATACTCATATGATTGAAATATGCATTATCAAAAAAATCTACACAATCACCACTAACTAAACTATTACATGGTTTTTTAAATGCTTTAAAGAGAACTTGCTTTTCTTCAATTGTATTAAATAACCAATAGCTGATATTATAAGCAGCTTCAAGTGAAATTAAAACTTCATCTCTAAAATAAGCACAATTAAAATCTAACTCACTACAATCTTCATCTTCTTGATAAAAACCCTTAGCATTTATTCCAACATTATAAATAACTTCAAATTGACTTATGATTTCTTTGTTTACGAGCCTAGAAAAAGGCTCATTAGATATTCTATCTTTTAAAGTTAAACCCATTTTATAGTCTAACTTTAGTTC
>JALRJW010000275.1 GCA_023268955.1 Aliarcobacter sp.
TATAGGAGATACTTTAAGAGTTTCTATGACAGGTGAGCTTGAAGAAGAGATTAAAGTTGGTAAAGCAATTTTAAAAGATGTTGGAATTGCAAAAGAGGGATTAAATATTGTTTCTTGTCCAACTTGTGGAAGAATTGAAGCTGACCTTGTAAGTGCTGTTGCTGAAATTGAAAGAAGAACTGCTCATATCAAAACGCCTTTAGACGTATCTGTTATGGGATGTGTTGTAAATGCAATTGGTGAAGCAAAAAGTGCTGATGTTGCTATTGCTTTTGGTAAAGGAAGTGGCCTTGTTATGAAAAGAGGCGAAATAATTGAAAAACTTTCAGGTGATGCTTTGATAAATAAATTTATAGCTGAAGTTGAAGCAGAAGCTGAAAAAAGAAAGTAAAAAAAATAAATACATTAGAAAATAGATAAACTCTATTTTCTAAAAAACAGAGTAAAAATCTTAAATAATATTTTTTTATTAGATATAGGTTGGCTTGAACCATTCCAATAACTTAAAGCTCTTCTTTGAAGCTTTTCTTTTCCAAAAAATTTCAACATTAAATTTACAAAAAAATCATTTCTCAAAAATACCTTTTGCATAAATTTAAAAAATCTAAACTTTTTTAAGTATGTTTTATTCCAAAGCTCTTGATACATCTTAGGTTCATTGTTGATTATGGCTTTTGATAAAATTTCTGCACTTTTTATTGCAAAATATATACCTTCATAAGTAAATGGCAAAACATGACCGGCGGCATCTCCAACTAAAAATGTTCTATTTTTATAAAATGCTTTATCATCATTCCAACAGGGAATAAAATATCCTTTTACTTTTTCGTTTTCATAATATTTATCTTTAAACTTTCCAAATACTGTTTTAGCATCATCATTTTTTAGTACAGCTCCAACTGATACTTTGTTTCCATGGGGGAAAATCCATGCGTATTCATTTGGAGAATAATCATCTCCAAAATAAAAATCGCAATAATCAATATCTTTGTTGTCTATTAAAGCATAGTTTGTAAGTAAAGCGTTTGTGTTGTTTCCAAATACTTTTTTTCTAACTGTTGATTGCACACCATCTGCACCAATTAAATAGTTTGATCTTATATGAATAATTTCATTTTTCATTTTAATCTTTGAGATTACGTCATCATTTTCAAAAAAACACTCTAAAAATCTTGCTTCTAAAAGTTTAGATCCTGATTCTTGAGCTAAATCTCTAAGTTTTTTGTCAAACTCTTGTCTTAATACAATTGAAATTGATGAATTATTTAAATTAACACTTATGTCATTCTTGATTGATTTTAAATTAAAAACTTTTATCTCTTTTTTTTCTAAATCTTTAGGTATATCAAATTCTCTAAATACTTGACTTTTTATTCCTCCACCGCAAGGTTTGTCAAAATTAAAGTTTTTTTCTAAAAGAATGTTGTTTTTATTTTTTTTTGATAATAGTCTTGCAAGGGTTGCTCCAGATGGTCCACCACCTACGATCAACACATCTGTTTCAAAATCAATTTTTATTGACATAAAATAATCCATAAGCTTATTAAATTTATTGGAATTCTATAACAAGAATCTTAAAAGTTAGGTTTAGTTAATATTCTTTTTTAAATGGAGGCAATATGGATAGTATTTATAGTTTAAATATTGAGAGGGCAGTTTTAAGTTCAATTTTCTTTAATCCTGATGAGTTAGAGGATGTAATTGCAATTTTAAAACCTAAAGATTTTTATCTTCCTGCTCATCAAAAAATATTTGAAACGATGTTAAAACTTCATGATGAGCAAATGCCAATTGATGAAGAGTTCATAAGAAAAAAAGTTGACAAAAAAATTGTTGATGATTCTATAATACTTGAAATTCTTAGTGCCAATCCTATTACTAACACTGCTGCTTACGTTAGAGAGATAAAAGATGCAGCTGTTAAAAGAGATTTAGCAACACTAGCTACTACTATTAAAAAAGTTGCTATTGAAGATGATGTAACTTCAAATGAAGCTTTAAATACTATTCAAGCAGAGCTTTACAAAATTTCAACGGACTCTGCAACTTCAGAATTAAAAGATATGGAAGTTGTATCAAATGATACAATGGCATATATTAGAAAAATGAAAGAGCTTGGTAATCAACACTTAATAGGTGAAACTACAGGTTTTGAAGCTCTTGATAGAAGAACAACAGGATTTAATGAAGGGGATTTGATTATTATTGCAGCAAGACCAGCGATGGGGAAATGCCTTGGACGTGGTACAAAAGTTGTAATGTATGATGGTACTTTGAAAAATGTAGAAGATATAAAAGTTGGCGATCAACTGATGGGTGATGACTCAAGCCCTAGAAATGTTTTATCAACTACTATAGGTCAAGAACAAATGTATTGGGTTCGACAAAACAAAGGAATTGACTATAGAGTAAATGAATCTCATATTTTATCTTTAAAAAGAAGTAGAACAGAAGGGCCACATAAAAATGGAGATGTTTTAAATATAAATATCAAAGAGTTTTTAGCTAAATCAGATAAATTTAAAAGTAATTATAAAGGCTATAAAGTTGCCGTTGAATTTGATGAAAAAGAATTAAAAATAGAGCCATACTTTTTAGGTCTTTGGCTTGGGGATGGTGCAAAAGAAAAAGTATCTATCTATACTCAAGATAGTGAAGTTATAGAATATCTACATAATTATGCATCAAGTTTAAATTTAGATTTAAGAGAATATAGTCCAAATGATAAGTGTCCTGAATATTCAATTACAAATAAAAAACATGTAGATGGGAAAACTGCTTTTTCATTACAAAAACTTTTAAGAGATGAAAATCTAATAAAAAACAAACATATACCAGAAGATTATTTATTAAATAGTACGAAAAATAGATTAGAACTTTTAGCAGGACTTATAGATAGTGATGGACATTATGACTGTAGAGCAAATGGTTATGAAATTACACAAAAAGATGAAAATTTAGCTAAACAAATTAAATATCTATGTGATTCTTTAGGTTTTAGAACATCTTTAATTAAGAAAAAAGCAAAAATCAAAAAAATAAACTTTGAATGCGATGTTCATAGAGTGAGATTTTTTGGAAATATAGATATTATACCTGTAAAAATAAAAAGAAAAAAAGCTAAAAAATGGACAGTAAATAGGACATGGAATCAAACAGGAATAAGAATTGAAAAAGATATTGTTGATGATTATTTTGGTTTTGAAATAGATGGTAATAAGCTTTTTTTACTTGAAGATATGACCGTTACCCATAACACAGCTTTAGTTTTAAATATGGCTTTAAAAAATGTTGAAGCAGGTAAAGGTGTAATATTTTTCTCCCTAGAAATGCCAGCTGAACAACTATTTTTAAGAATGCTTGCTGCAAAAACACATATCCCTTTGCAAAATCTTAGAAAAGGTGATTTAGATGATTCTCAATGGACAAATTTAAGTGCTGCTGTTAATGATTTAGAATCAAAAAAACTTTTTGTTGATGATGGTGGTAGCGTAAATATTAATCAATTAAGGGCAAGAGTAAGAAAATTAGCACAAAATGAAGATAATAATGTATCTTTAGTAATTATTGATTACTTGCAACTTATGCAAGGAACTGGTGCGCGCGGTCGTCGAGGCGGTGGGGGATCGCGCCTGCGTGGTGGCCGGAGTCGGTACCAACGACACT
>JALRJW010000327.1 GCA_023268955.1 Aliarcobacter sp.
ATACATAATGAGTAAACTTAGAGCGATCAATGAAGCCCCAAAGTAAACCATATAATTTTTCTTTTTCCAAATTAGATCAACTAAATGCCCTAGCGGCATTTTTAATGCCCAAGGAATTCCAGCCCAGAAACCAAGACCGGCAAGAAATGCTGCTGATAAATTTAAATAATCTTTAACAAAAAATGTACCAACAATACCTGTTGGCATACCATCATTTGTATATGCCTTTAAACACGGTACCTTATCGTTATTAAAACTTTTACCAAAAGTATTTGGTCTAAGTAAAGATTCCTCCTTAACAATTATCTTATCAACTTTTTGATGTACAGTGTCTGTATGTGCAATAAACATAGGATAATACTCACCCTCACTAAGTTGTCCTTTTGTGGCGTAAACATTATTCATTTCATCGGTGTAATACTCAACATCGGGCATTGCATCCAATACGTCGCGTAGATATTGTACCATATTTTCTTCTTTATAAGTTTTTGTTGGTACTGAAAGTACTTCTTTAAGACGTGAAAGTTGTGTATTATCCATTGTTTGTTTTTTTATAGGGATTTTTTGGTTTTATTGGATAGCAAATAGTTTAGAATATTATGATTTGATTTATTTATATCCTGTAGTTGTTTTAGGTATTGGTTTACTGTGCGGTCTTATTTTTTTTCTCTTTGGCCTACTTAACAACACTATTTATAAACTTGTTGTTTTATTTGGATTTTCATTTCTAAATATCTTTAATTTTAATTGGTTTAAATATGAAGTACTATTTATAGATAGCTATTTTGATACTTCAAAACAAGCTATTTTTTTAGTTTTATTCTCTGTTTTTTTGTTTGTTAGTCTAAAAAAGTTTAAATTTATTTCTTTAGCACCTCTGTTTTTTGCTCTAAATTTAACTCCAACAACTACAATTGATAACCCAAATATTAAAATGCATTTAGCTCAATTAAATATAAATCAACATAAAAAATGGGATAAAACATATCAAAGTGAACTTTATAAAATTAATTTTGATGAAATAAACAAAGCCATAAAAAACAAAAAAGATTTAGTTGTTTTACCTGAAACAGCATTTCCAACAGTTTTAAATAAAAATCAGGCATTGCTAGATAATTTAATAGCAAAATCATATTTCATAGGAATAATAACAGGAAGTTTATACTATGAAAATAATCAATACTATAACGCAACATATTTTATAAAAGATGGAATAGTTCAAATTGCAAAGAAAGTTGTTTTAGTTCCCTTTGGTGAAGAGATACCCTTACCTAAATATTTTGTAGATTTGATTAATAATACTTTTTATGGAGGAGCTAGTGATTATGCAAAAGCTTCTAATCCAACTGATTTTGAAATCAATAACATAAAATTTAGAAATGCTATTTGTTATGAAGCAACAACTGATAAAATCTTTGAAAATCTAAATGGCACAAAATATATGCTAGCCATTTCTAACAACGCATGGTTTATGCCATCAATTCAAAGTACAATTCAAAATAAACTTTTTAAGTATTATGCAAAAAAATATGAAGTTACTATTTTTCACATAGTAAATGGAAGTAAAAATGGGATTTTTAGATATTAAACTTTTGTTTTATTTTTTCTAAAATTTCTTCTTTTTGCAAATGTTCATCTATTTGTAAATCAAAGGCAAAATCAAGTATCTCTTTAAACTCAA
>JALRJW010000131.1 GCA_023268955.1 Aliarcobacter sp.
CGAACTAATTGTACAGTCAAAATTTGAGAATAGTAATAATACTAAATTTGATTTTATTGTAATTGATCAGAATTTTATCGATGATAAATTTAATAATTTTAAACAATCATGCAAAAAACTTGGTGCTATATCTAGTGAAGAGTTACCCTTTGATAAATCGAGAGATTTTTTAATCCCACGTCCTTTTTTACCTACAAAATTAGAGTATATTTTACTTGATGAAATAGAAAATTTAAAGTTAGAAGAAAAAAGAGATTTTAAAAAAAATAATTTAAATTATGAAGATGAATATTTAGAAGATACTGAAGTTACAATTCCGGTTATAGATTATATGGAAACATTAGTTGATGATTTATACAATGATTTAGAAGAAGAAAATGATGAAAGTATTATATCTTTAGCTTCAATAAAAAATGGTGGAGTTCTAGATAGAAATGAACTATCTAAAATAAATAATATTTTATTTGAGAGTTTAAAACAGGAAGAAATAGATATTAATGATTGGAAAGATATTACTGAAATTATTGATGATGCTTTAAATGAAGTTAAGGATTATGAATTTGAATATAATGATAAAAAATTTCATTTAATATTAAATAATTATAAAATTGAAGAATTAAGACCCTTATTAAATAAATTAAATCAAAATCTAATTGACTCTTTAGCCAATGGTGAAGAAGTAGATATTACCTTAAAACTTAAAAAGGATTAGTGTGGAGTTTCAAAAAGGTGCTATTTTAATACTTTCAGGGCCAAGTGGATGTGGAAAGTCAACATTACTAAAAGAAGTTTATAAACATATTGAAGATTACTATTTTTCAATTTCAACAACAACTAGAAATCCAAGAGTTGGTGAACAAAATGGTGTTGACTACTATTTTACTACTAAAGAAGAGTTTGAAAAAGGTATTGAATCTGGTGAATTTCTAGAGTATGCAAAAGTTCATGACAACTATTATGGAACTTCTTTAAAACCTATTAATGAAGCTTTATCTCAAGGTAAATTAGTAATTTTTGATATTGACGTTCAAGGCCATGAGATTGTAAGAGAAAAACTTGATAGCATAGTAACTTCAGTATTTATTACAACTCCATCATTAAAAGTCTTAGATGAAAGATTAAAAGCTAGAAATACTGATGATATTGAAGTAATAGAAAAAAGACTTAAAAATGCAAAAATTGAGATAAATAGCATTGATAAATATGATTATTTTTTAGTTAATGATGATTTGATAGAGGCTTCTTCTAAATTAGTAAGTATCGCAAAAATTGCAAGAATAAAAGCTAGCCTATTTGATAAAGATTTTATAGTAAAGAATTGGTTGAATTAAAAACTAAAATAGTATATATGAAACTATTTAATTAATAGTTTCATAAGCTCTAGGCTCATCAAAATAATATCCCTGACAGTAATTAGCGCCAATTTCACTTATTTTATTGTAAATAGCTTCATCGGCAACAAATTCAGCAATAGTTGTTAAACCAATTTTTTGAGAAAAGTTATTGATTGTAGAAACTATAATTTCTAATTCCTTTGAACTATTGATTTCTTTAACTAAAGATCCATCAATCTTAACAAAATCAATATCTAATAAAGTCAAAATGTTGAAATTAGAATAACCACTCCCAAAATCATCAACACCTACTTTACATTTGAATTCTTTAACTTTTTTAATAAAATTTCTTACAAGTTCAATATCTTCAATACCTTCTGATTCTAGAATCTCAAACTCTAGCCTATCTGTATACTCTTTATTTTGTTCTAAAACGTCATAAATGTGTTTTTTTGTATCTTCATTAGAAATATCTTCAAAAGAGATATTAATAGAAACTCTTTTATTTTTATTTTTAATCAAATTAATAGAGTCTTTTAGAATAATTTTAATGATATTTGCATAGTGTTTGGTTGATTTTGCTACATCTAAGAATTTATAAGGAGGAACTTGTTCTCCATTAGGTTTTACGTATCTAATTAAAGCTTCATATTTATAAACTTCTTTTGTTTTTGTATCAACAATAGCTTGGAAATATGCTTTAAATAAATCTTCTTTAAATCCTTGCTTGATAAGTTTTACCCACATTAAGTTATCTTCATATGATTTTCTCATATCTAATGAATCATCGTAAATCATAACTCTTTTTTTCTTTTTTCTAGCACTTGCTATAACTCTTTTTCCGTATTTATAAGCATCTAAACCATTAGCCTTAGCAATACCCATTGTAATATCAATATCAATTTCATTTCCATTAATTTCTATTGCATTAACTTCCATCATAGTCGTAAACTCTTTGCATGAATTGTAAAATTCATCAATTGTAACTTTCGATGAGTTTGCTACAACAGCAAATTTATCAGCTTCTATTCTATAAACTTTATATTTTTGACTATCAAAGAAAGATTTCAATGAGTTAGCTAATTCAATAAGAATAATATCTCCATTATCCTCACCAAATAAATCATCAATTTTTGAGAATGAATCAATATCCAAAAGGGCAATTATTGATTCTTCTGATTTCTCTAAATCTTTTAAAAGTTGATTTCTATTAGGTAAATTCGTAAGTGAATCTGTGTAAAGTTCTTTTAATTCATGATAAAGTAAAGATTGAACCATTACTTGAAGAAGCTTTGAAACATCAATTGGTTTTAAAACATATTTATCAACACCAATATCAATAGCTTCAAGTAAATATTCTTTATTTGAGAATGCCGTTGCCACAATAATTGGTATATTGAAATTAATTTTTTTTATTTCTTTTATCATTTCAAGCCCATTCATAATAGGCATGTTGATATCTGTAATAATTAAGTCAATCTCTTTTTCAAACTCTTTAAATAATTCTAATCCTTGTTGTCCATTTTGGGCTAAAAATTGTTTTTTAGTAAAATTTTTTAAAATTTGGCTAGTTACATTTCTAAGGTCTGTTTCATCTTCAACATATAAAACATTTATATTTTTAAGATTAGATATATTGTTAGTCATATAAGAGTTGCTCCATGTTAATTAAGGTATAATACCATAAATAAATATATATAAAATTAAAATAAAATTTCTTAGGATACTTCATATGTCTAATATAAAAATAATAAATACAGGTGGAACATTTAATAAAATCTATGATGAAATAAAAGGTCAATTAATAGTGCCTAAATCAAATTTTGCTATTACTGATATAATTGAAAAGTATTTAAGAAATAACTTTGAAACTGCACTTAAAGGTATGCTTTTTAAAGATAGTTTAGAGATGACAGATGATGATAGAGAAGAGATTTGCCTAGAAATTAAAGACTCATCAAAAATCTTAATTATCCATGGAACAGACACTATGAATCAAACAGCGCAATATATTTTTGATAAATATAAAGATGAAAAAACAGTTGTTTTAACAGGTGCTATGAAGCCATATAGCATTGACAAAACAGAAGCAACTTCAAACTTTGTTCAAGGATTAACTTTTTTAAATGAAACTGAAAAAAAAGGTGTATTTATAAGTATGCATGGTTTAAATAAAAAGCATGATGAAATTTACAAAAACAGAGAGTTAGGGAAGTTTGAGTGTCAAAAGTAAAGTGTGATCATTGTCATTTATCTTTTGAAGATGAGGTAATGATTAAAGAAGATAGTTTAAATTTTTGTTGTAAAGGGTGTCAAGGGGTTTATCATCTTTTAAAGGACGATGGACTTGATTCTTTTTATGATAAATTAGGAAATAACACTATTGCTCCACCTTTACAAATATCAAATGACGATTTAGAAAAATTTGACACTGAAAATTTTGCTAAGAACTACATAAAAAACGTCTTGTGTTAGCTTTTTCAAATCATCTATAGGATGCTCGGGAGAAAAATATTTTCTACCTGTTATAACACGAAGCTATGAGATTTTAAACTATCACATTATGGAGAATGCAGAAACCCTTCAAACTGGAGCAGCGAGAGAAACGTTTGAAGAAACAGGTTCAAAAGCCAAAATTCTGCAGCCATACACAATGTTTA
>JALRJW010000176.1 GCA_023268955.1 Aliarcobacter sp.
GCTTTATCTTCACCTAATGAGTATCTTAACATCATTGCAGCACTTTCTATTGTTGCAATTGGATTTGCTATTCCTTGTCCTGCAATATCAGGTGCTGAACCATGAATTGGCTCATAAATAGCTGTTTTATCTCCCGTTGAAGCTGATGGCAATAATCCAATTGATCCAACAACCATTGAAGCAGTATCAGATAAAATATCTCCAAAAATATTTCCAGTTACAATAACATCAAATTGTTTTGGGTTTCTAACTAATTGCATTGCTGCATTATCTACATACATATGAGATAATTGAACTTCTGGATAGTCTTTTGCAACTTCTTCCATTGTATCTCTCCATAATTGAGAAACTTCAAGAACATTAGCTTTATCTACTGAACATACTCTTTTATCTCTTTGCATTGCAAATTCAAATGCTTGTTTACCAATTCTTTCAATTTCTGGTTTTGTATATACCATTGTATTAAATGCTTTGAAACCATCATTTTCTCTTGGTTGTCCAAAATAGATTCCACCAATTAATTCTCTAACAACCATGATGTCACAACCTTTGATAACTTCTGGTTTTAAAGTTGAAGCATTTACTAATTCATCATAAACAATAGCAGGTCTTAGGTTTGCATAAACACCCATTGCTTCTCTGAATTTAAGCAATCCAGTTTCAGGTCTTAATTCTCTTGGTAAAGTATCCCATTTTTCTCCACCAATAGAACCAAATAAACATGCATCAGAGTTTAAAACACCCGTTACAGTCTCTTGAGGTAGTGGAACACCTGTTTCATCAATAGCAATTCCACCCATTAAGTATTCTTTATATTCTAAAGTAAAATCACAAGCAGCTGCAACTGTATCTAAAACTTTAATTGCTTCATCAACGATTTCTGGACCAATTCCATCACCTTTGATTACTGATATATTATATTTTTTCATTAATTATTTACCTTCTTTTTCTTTTGCAACTTCAAGATTTGCAAAATTAATTAATCCACCAGCTGCAATTAATTCTTGCATAAACTCAGGAATTGGAATAAATTTGTAAGTTTTATTTGTAGTGTTGTTAGTAATCTCTCCAGCATCTACATCAATAGTAATATTTTCACCCTCTTTAATTTCTAAAGACTCAGGTAATTCAAAAATTGGTAAACCCATATTAAAAGCATTTCTATAAAAAATTCTAGCAAATGATGGTGCAACAACAGCAGCAACTCCAGCAGCTTTTAAAGCGATTGGTGCGTGTTCTCTACTTGAACCACATCCAAAGTTTTCACCAGCAACAATAATGTCACCTCTTTGCAATTTTTTTGGAAATTCAGGGTCTGCATCTTCCATAACATATTTTGCTAAATGCTCAGGGTCTGAACTGTTTAAGTATCTTGCTGCAATAATAACGTCAGTATCAATGTTAGCACCAAAATTCCATACTTTTCCAGTAATTTTTTTCTCCATGTACTTATCCTTAACTCTTATAAGTGTTTATTTTCAAAACATTTTATTTTAACTTGTAAGGCGCAATTGTATCTAAATATTTAGTAATCTTTAATTAAAAGAATAAAATTAATCCAAGTTTTAACTGTTTTGGATATAATATCAACAACTTATTAAAGGGGTTTTATCTTATATGAGCACAAAAGATTTAAACAAAGTAATAGAACAACTTATCAAAGAGAATAAAGACTCTGTCCTAACTTATGAAAAAATCATAAAAATTTTCCCAAAAGCTCCATCTATTGCACACATTAAAAAACTAATTGCATTAGTTCAATTGTATAACGTAACAGTTATTACATCTCAAGAACAAGCAAAAAGACTTAATGCAGAAGAAGCTAAAAAGAAAAGAGAAGCTAGAGAAAAAATGATTGAAAACGAAGATGATGTTTTCGATTTATTAAAAAGTAAAGAGCTTCTAGAATGGTCAAGATCTGATTCTCCTGTTAGAATGTACTTAAGAGAAATGGGTCAAATTCCATTACTTACAAAAGAAGAAGAGATTGAAATCTCGAAAAGAATTGAAATTGGTGAAGATATCATCTTAGATGCTATTTGTTATGTACCATATTTAATTGACTTTATTTTAGATTATAAAGAGCCTCTTGTAAATAGAGAAAGAAAAGTTAAAGAATTATTTAAAAACTTTGATGATGAAGATAGTGATGATGATAACGATGACGATAGTGATGATGATTCAAATGATGATGAAGAATTAGATGAAGATGGTAATCCTATAGAGTTAGATGATGACGATTCTGATTCTAAAAATAAAAAAGTTAAAAAACTTGATAAAAGAGCATTAGCAATTATTGAAGGTTTTAAAAGTTTAGATAAAGCTAAAAAAGAGTGGGTTAAATATCTTGCTAAAGAGACAGCTGAATCAGACGAAGAGTTAGATCAAATTAAATTTAATTTAAATACTGCATTCAAGAAAAAAATCTTAAAAGAAGCATTATTAGACTTAGGGCCAACTTCTAAACTTATTACAGAAATCGTAAAAGCTATGGAAACTGCATTAAAATCTGATAGTGGATTTGACCAAGAATTAAAAAGATTAGAGTACAAATTACCATTATTTAATGATACTTTATTAGCAAATCATGAAAAGATTTTAAATAATATTGTTAATTTATCTAAAGGTCAAATTACAACTATGGTTCCTGAAGCTACAATGGTTTCTACATATATGGAAATCAAAAAGTTATTCCAAACTAAAGAAGCTTCAGCAGGTGGATTCGACCTTGAACCACAAGAATTAAAAGACGTTTTAGAACAAATCAAAAGAGGTAAACAAATTACTGATCAAGCTAAAACTAGAATGGCAAAATCTAACCTTAGACTTGTTGTATCAATTGCAAAAAGATATACAAACAGAGGTTTACCATTCTTAGATTTAATTCAAGAAGGTAATATCGGTCTAATGAAAGCCGTTGATAAGTTTGAATATAAAAAAGGTTATAAATTCTCTACTTATGCAACGTGGTGGATTAGACAAGCAATTTCAAGAGCAATTGCAGACCAAGCAAGAACTATTAGAATCCCTATTCATATGATTGAAACAATTAATAGAATTAATAAAATCATTAGAAAAGGTATCCAAGAAAATGGTAAAGAACCAGATGTAGAAGAAATCGCAAAAGAAGTTGGTTTACCTGTTGATAAAGTTAAACAAGTAATTAAAATTACTAAAGAACCTGTATCACTTGAAGCACCAATTGGTTCAGATGAAGATGGTAAATTTGGAGATTTTGTTCCTGATGAAAAAGCTCCAACACCAGTTGACAATATCATGAAAGAGGATTTACAAGGTCAAATCAATCAAATCTTAGCTCAATTAAATGAAAGAGAACAAGCTGTAATCAGAATGAGATTTGGACTAATGGATGATGCTTCTGATAGAACTTTAGAAGAGATTGGTAAGGAACTTTCTGTAACAAGAGAGAGAGTTAGACAAATTGAATCAAGTGCTATTAAGAAATTAAAGCATCCAAAAGTTGGTAAAAACCTTAAAAATTATGTAGAGAGCTAATATATGCCTTTATTTGAAAAATGGGTAGATGTGGATTTAAATCCTGTTATTACTTTCACATCTTCTGGAAGAATTGCTTACTCAAATTCTGAAGCACAATTTTTATTAAGTAGAATAAGTCAAAAAGAACTTTTTGACTTATCTGTTCAATATGCTTCACAAACTTATGGTATTAATACATCTTATATTGATTTACAATTAAAAAACTATACTTTTTATGCAATTACTGTTATGTATGAAAATGATGAAGAAATTCATATGAAACTTTACAAAAGTGCTACTGTAAAAAAAGACAAAAAATTAACGACATCTAATACTAACACAACAAATATATTTACTTTAGTTGATTTATCTATTTCTACAAATAAAACTAAATCTTCAATTAATTATGTGAAAAACTATGATCCTTCAATTCCAGAATTCAAATTAAATGCTAGTGCTTTTATAAAGGTTCTAAATCAAATTTTTAGTAGTTTTCATTCTAGTTCAACTTTATATTGTTCTATATTATTAAAAATTGGGGAATATATTAGAATTGAAGGTAAAAAATATCCACTGATATCAGTTGAAATTTCAGCAGATGAGAAATATTCTTTTGATGAATTAAGAACTAAAGAATTTGAACACTTTATTGTAATTTGTGAATTAAATAAGGTTACAATAGATTTACCTCTTATTTCTTAGTATAAATCTATTAAATAAAACCAAAAGCTATTTTAATATAGCTTTTGAAACTAACACTCCAAGTGGAACTAATCCTATTCCAACTAAAAATGCAATTGGTAAAAATATTTGATTATTATTTAAAGCAAAAAAACTAAGTAGTAATGTTCCATATCCAACTATTCTGTATATTGATACAAAACTACCTGAAGATTTTAAAGCATTTTTAACAGATGCTGTTTTAACTTTGGATTTCTCTTCTTGAATAATTTCTTTGATTTTTTCAGGTGTTAAATCTTCTTCTTTAATCTCTTCATACTCAGAATATAAATCAAAAGGATCATCAATTTGATCAATTTTATCTCTATCTTCTTTTAACTCGCCAGCAGTTACATCAATATTTTCTAATCTTTTTTCAACATTTCTTTTATATGATAAAAAAGTTGCTAGAGTTATAATTAAACTTGAAATAAAACCAAGTTGAGCGTTTAAAACCCAATATTTATCTTTTAAAATAAAAAGAACTATAACTAAAACAATATTTAGAAAAATAAAGAGTTTTGCATACCTTAAAACTAAAGGATTAATCTTCATCATCATCTAAAGCTTTATCACCATGCTTAGCTCTATATGCATATCTAGGGTCATTTTCCATTCCCTCATACTCTTTTTGAGCTCTTTTATATGCTTTATAAACATTTAAACCAGCAGCTGCAATTCCATAAAATATACCTACCCATAAAGTCCAAGTATATCCTGTCCATTTCATTAAACCATAACCAACAGCAAATCCAATAGCAACAGCAACGACAATAGATATACCTAAAGATAGGTTATCTAAAGCCATTAATTTACTTTGATGTTTTGGTTCTTGAAAATTAGTTTCTTGTTGTTTATTTTCTTCCATTATCTTCCAATTATGAAATAAAAGTACAACAGTAATCAGTGATTTCTAATACTTTAATATCAAAAGAACAGTTTGCAGGAACTTCAAAGTATCCACCAGCTTCAATAGTTTCCCAGTTTGAATCTCCACAAGCAACTAAAACTTCAACTTTACCAGCTATAATTTCCATATGCTCAGCATCAGCTGTGTTAAAAGTATATTCACCTGGCATCATAATTCCAAGAGTTTTTTTAACTCCATTTTCATCTACAAATCCTCTTGATGTAACTTTTCCATCAAAATAGATATTTGCTTTTTTTGTTAATTCTACATTTTTTAATGTTGGCATTTAATTTTTCCTTATTATTTTTTATTTTTTATCTACTTTTTAACATAAAATATAAAATTTTATTAAAAGTAGCCAGTTCTTAAACTCTCTGTGAGAAAATCTAAAGGGCTTTAGAAAAAAGCCTTTTATAAATTTTTCATGATTTCATCAGCTGCGATTATACAATTTTTTATATCATCTTCACTAATTTCAGTACACATAAATCCAGCTTCATATTGAGAACATGCAAAATAGAAACCTTTTTTAATCATTTCCCTATGGAAAGTTGCAAATCTTTTAAAATCACAGAAGTCTGTAACTTCTTTAAAATTCGTTGGCATTTTATCTGCAAAAAAGAATCCAAACATTGAACCTCTTGTATCAACTTGAAGTCCAATTCCATTTTTATCAGCAACTTCTTTTAATCCATTCACTAATTTAACAGCTTTAGCATTTAATCCCTCATAAACTTCAGGATTTGCTTTTAGTTTTCTAAGACTTGTAAGACCTGCAGCCATTGCAACAGGATTTCCACTTAATGTACCTGCTTGATAAACAGTTCCTTCAGGACTTAAGTGACCCATAATCTCTTTTGAAGCAGCAAATGCTCCAACAGGCATACCAGCACCAATTACTTTACCAAAAGTAATAATATCAGCTTGAGTTTCTAAAATACCACTTGCACCTTTTAAGCTAGCTCTAAATCCACTCATAACTTCATCATAAATTAATAAAGCCCCATTTGCATCACATAATTCTCTACAAGCTTTTAAGAACTCAGGACTAGCTGGAACTAATCCCATATTTCCAGCGATTGGTTCTAAAATTACACATGAAATATCATCACTATCTTCAAAACATTTTTTTAAATTTTCTATATTATTAAATTCACAAAGTAATGTATGTTTTGTTAAATCAGCTGGTACTCCTGGACTACTAGGACTTCCAAAAGTAGCAAGTCCTGAACCTGCTTGAACTAAAAGTGAATCTGAGTGACCATGGTAACAACCCTCAAATTTTAAAATATCATTTCTTCCTGTTACACCCCTTGCTAATCTAATAGCACTCATTACAGCTTCAGTTCCTGAACTTACAAATCTAACTTTATCAATATTGTCAAACATTTCAACTATTTCATTTGCTAAATCTGTTTCAAGTAGAGTTGGTGCACCAAAAGACAAACCTTTTTTTGCAGTTGCAATTACAGCTTCTTCAATCTCTTTATTTGCGTGACCAAAAATCAATGGTCCCCAAGATTGAACAAAATCTACATATTTATTTCCATCAATATCAAAAAGATAAGCACCCTCACCTCTATCAATAAATGGTGGAGTTCCCCCAACACTTTTAAAAGCTCTAACAGGTGAATCAACTCCACCTGGTATTACTTCACACGCTTGCTCATATGCCTTAATTGAATTTTCAAACATTTAAAATCCTATATTAATATTATATAAATGATATTGTACTATAATCCCGTTATGAAACCAATTATACTAGCTGTTTTTATATCAATTGCCATACATCTTTTAATACTAAACAATTATAAAATCCCTAAACAAGAGATTACTGTTTCACAAAAAAATGACAATAATGCTAAAACAGACGTTACTTTTGTGCAACTAAAAAAAGCAGAACCTAAAAAAATAATTGAAACACCTAAAAAAGAAGAACCAAAGCCTGTTGCAAAACCAGAGCCTAAAATTGAACCAAAGAAAATTGAAAAACCTAAAGTTATAGAAAAAAAACAAGAAATAAAACCAACACAAACACCAAAAATTAAAGAAAAGAAAATAGAACCTAAACCTGAAATTAAAAAAGTAGTTCCTATTGCCAAACCAAAACCTATCCAAGAAATTATTGAACCTAAGAAAACAATTCAAGATAAAACTTTAGAAAAATTTCTAGCACAAGAAGAAAAAGTTGATAAAGAAACCCTTGATACTATTGAAAGGCTTTATGGTAGAGAATTTGAAACTTTTACAAAAGTTCAAAAAGCCTTTATAAAAGATAATATCAATAATTTTGGAATAATAACTCAAAGGGTTTTAAACAGAATGGGCTATCCAAGACTTGCAGCTAAACTTGGAATTGGTGGTGTTAATGTTGTTGAGTTTACACTCTTTCCCGATGGAAGTATAAAAGGATTAAAGATTTCAGATTCATCTAGTTATTCAATTTTAGATGATTATACATTGGAATTGATTGAAATAGCTTACAAAGATTATCCAAGACCAAAAACACCCACAAAACTAAAATTTAATGTAATTTACAAACTTTATTAGGATTAAAATGAAATATTTTGAAAAATTGAATTACTCTTTTTTATTTTGGTTTTATTTTGCTCTAATTACAATAATACTTAGAGAATATTACTTTGAAGAAAAGATATATATTTATCATATATTCCCATCAAAAATTGATATATTATTTTCACTTGCTTTTTTTGGGTTTATTATATATTCATTTACAGTTTTTGTTTTAGTTTTAAAAAAATCAAAAAATACTAAAACTAACTCTTTTTTAGTATTTATTGGAAACTTAACTATTACTCTTCATTTAGCTTATACAACTTATCAAAGTTACAGCCTAATAAATTTAACCTTGTTAAAGGATTATCATATCTCAACGCAAATTAAGGAATTAAGAAAAACTCTCCCTATAAGTGTAAATAGTTTTACTGATTTAATTGATATTTCCAAAAATGAAAATCAAATTTCATATATCTATAAACTTAATAAACTAAAAATAGATATAGAAACTTTAGATTTGAGAAGTTTTAAAAATGGTATCCATGAATCACTTTGCAATGAAAATTATAGTTTAGATGTTTTAAAACATAACTATACTTTAAATTACAAATATTTAGATAAAAACAAAGAAAAAATAATTGATGTTAATACTACTAAAGAGGATTGTGGTGATAGCATTTATGATTTAGATTATTTAAAATTAATAATGACTGATAAGAAAATATAAATTTATTATCAGTTTTTTAATTATAATTTTCTTTCAAAATTATACATGTCCATATATTTAAAAGCTATGAGATTTTCTAAAATAGCAAATATTATAACAAAATTTATAAATGAACTTCCACCATATGAAAACATAGGCAAAGGCAAGCCTACAACAGGTGCAAATCCTATTACCATTAAGATATTTACACTCATATTTAGAAATATCAATAATGCTAATCCTGATGCAAAAACCCGTATGACATAATCATCTTTGTAGTAATAATTCATGGTTAATAAATGCATAATTATTAAAATATAAATAAATAATAATCCTAATGCTCCTACAAAACCATACCTTTCAACTAAATATGCAAAAATAAAGTCACTAGTTGCAATTGGTAAAAATTTCAACTGAGTTTGTGTTGCATTTTGACTATCTTTTCCTGTTAATCCACCAGAACCAATTGCAATAATTGATTGTTGAACGTGATAACTAGGTTTTTCAGAAATAAAATCAACAATTCTCTTTTTTTGATAATCTTTTATCAAATATGTATAAATAAATGGTGAAGATATTCCAATAACTAAAATAATTGTCGCCCAAATTCTCCAATTTACTCCAACTATGAATAAAATTCCATAACCTACCAACAACATTATAAGTGCAGTCCCTAAATCAGGCTCTTTAGCAATCAAAATAAAAGGTAATAATATGTAAAAAGAGATGTGCATAAAATCTTTTAAATTATAACCTTCAGCGGGTGGTGGTTTTGAATGAATCAAATACCCAAGCATCAAAATATAAACAGGTTTTATAAGTTCAGATGGTTGCATAGTAGTACCTAAAAATGGAACACTAATCCATCTTTTAGCACCTAATTTTGTTACACCCCAAAACTCAACAGCTAAAAGTAAAAATATACCAATCCAATATAAAACTGGTATAAGTCTTAGTTTTTTTCTAATGGGTAAAATAAATACCACAAAAAATGCAACAATGCTAATAGTAAAGTACATTAATTGTTTATTTGCTAATATTTCATTTGTTTCACTAATTAAAATATGAGATAGTAAAATCAATGGTAAAATATAAATAATTAATAAATAATCAAAATGTGAAATAATTCTTTTATCAATAAATCTCATGACGAAAGAGTAGCTAAAAATGGATAAAAATTTTATTGTAACGCAAGCCAATAGACTTGATAAGTTCCTTGCTTTAAATATTGACGCATCTAGAAATCAAATTGAACAACTAATTAAAAAAGGTTTTGTAAGTGTTGATGGTAAAGAAACTGTTAAAACTGGTTTAAAATTAAAAGAAAATCAAGAAATAACCGTAATTTTTCCAGAAGCAGAATTAAATCCTCTTAAAGATGAAAAATTTGTGCAAGAATCACTTGAAGGAAAAGATGTAGAAATTATTTATGAAGATGATGATATTTTAGTTTTAAATAAACCTTATAATCTAACTGTTCATGATGCCCCAAGTGTAAAAGATGCAACTTTAGTTGACTGGCTAAAACTTAAAAACATTTCACTTTCAACAATTAGTGGAGAAGAAAGACATGGAATAGTTCATAGGCTTGATAAGGGAACAAGCGGTGTTATGGTTGTAGCCAAAAACAATAAAGCCCATGAAAAATTAAGTGAACAACTTCAAAATAAAACAATGGGTAGATACTATCTAGCAATTATAGACTTACCACTAAAAGATGATATCATTGTTAATAAGCCTATAGGAAGAAATCCAAATAACAGACTTAAAATGTCAATACAAGAAAATGGAAGAGATGCTAAATCTGCTTTTGCAAAACTAAATCTAAGTAATAACGAAAATTTTGAATTAATAGCTGCTAAATTATTTACAGGTAGAACTCACCAGATAAGAGTACATTTAAATACGATAAATAGGCATATTCTTGGTGATAATTTATATGATTTTAAGGGCGAATTAAATAAAATAAATAGATTTTATTTACACGCATATAATTTATATTTAACTCATCCATCTTCAAATGAACAGATGAGTTTTAAAGCTAAATTACCAGAAGATATGAATAAT
This sequence comes from Aliarcobacter sp., assembly GCA_023268955.1. GTDB lineage: Bacteria > Campylobacterota > Campylobacteria > Campylobacterales > Arcobacteraceae > JALRJW01. The sequence goes on from JALRJW010000176.1 coordinate 10,419, forward strand.
TTTTTAGAAAAAAACTTTGAGATTAAGGAAGTATATGAACAGATATCTACAGACAATATTCTTAGGCGCTTCGATAGCTTTATTTAGTACAGGATGTACTACAAACTTAAACAACGCATTTAATCCATCTTCTCCAAAAATTAATCAAACATTAGAAGTTGTTGATTTTGATTCAATAAGATCAATTCCAGATATTGATTCTATTGCATTTGAATGGAAAAAAGTTGATGATCCAAATGTTATAGGTTATAATTTTTACAGAGCAAATATGCACAAAGATGGTAGAAAACTTATTTTAATAGATCAAATAAATAATAAATACATTACTCATTTTGTTGATAAAAATCTAGAACCAAATACTAAATATGTTTATCAAATTACTGCAAAAGCAAACGATGGAAGTGAGTCTAAATCAACTATAGCTTATACAGTTCAAACATTACCAAGACTAGAAGCAGTAAGTTTTGTTCAAGCTTTATCAGAACTACCTAACAGAATTAAACTAGTTTGGAGACCCCATGAGAATCAAAGAATATCTCACTATGAAGTTGAAAAACTAAATACTAAAGATAATAGATGGTCTAAATTAGCAAAAATAGACGGAAGACTTAATGTTGAATACATTGATTATAAACTTGATAATAATGCTACATTTACATATAGAATTATAGCTTATACTCATGATAATATTGCATCTATGCCTAGTGAGCAAGTTACAGCTACTACAAAACCTTTACCATTAGCTGCAACAAATGTTATGGCTTCACAAGATCAACCTAAGAAAATTATTTTGACTTGGAACTTGTCTTCTACACCAGATGTTGTGAAATATGAAATTTTAAGAAGTCCTTTTAGAAGTTTAGGATTTAGTAAAATTTACGAAACAGATAGTCAAACAACAAATTTTATAGATATGATTGATGAAGATGGGAAAGAGTATTTTTATAAAGTTATATCTATAGACAAAGATCTATTAAAAAGTAAAGATAATTTAGATTCAATCAAAGGTATAACTTTAACAAAACCTGCAAAACCAATAATGACATTAGCTCAAATCCAAGGAAATAAAGCTATCCTAAATTGGAATGCAGGTGATAACAGAGCAATATCATATAATATTTATAAAGAGACTAAAATTGGTTTTTTTAACTCAAAATTAGAAAAATTTACAGATATTAAAGATTTAAGATTTGAGGACACTGATATTATAAGTGGAGTTGAATATAAGTATACTATTCAATCAAATGATGAATATGGACTTATGTCAGAGCAAACAGATAGCGCAAATCTAATATTACCAAAAAAAGAGATACTTCAATAGATGCCTCATATATTTACAGAATCATTAAACTTAATAGATACTCCATCTTCAAAAGATGGAGTTGATTTTGAATTCATTGCTAAGTCATATGAAATTCAAGAACATAGACAAACAGAATATAAAATCTCAACAAAAATTAATAATAAACAATATCTTATTAATTTTAGAGATAAAGGAAATAGTTTTTTATTAAAACCTGATTTAATTACTAGAATATCACCAGTAGGATTATTAAAAAAAGGTTTAAATGCATATGTAAATATTTCAAATTCCAATGTTATATCTTCAAATACATCAGATTTAAAGATAAAAAAAGAGATTCAAGATGAATATCTAAAAGATATTAACTATTTTGTTGATGATTTTAAAACTAATAAAGAGATTCAAATTGAAGTTGGATTTGGTAGCGGAAGACACTTAATTCATCAAGCAAAAAAAAATCCAAATGTTCAATTTATAGGTATTGAAATTCATACACCATCAATAGAGCAACTATTAAAAAATCTTCATATACAAGGTATTGAAAACGTTTTAGTCGTAAATTACGACGCAAGACTTTTTATGGAATTTATTGACTCAAATCAAGTTGGTAAAATCTTTGTTCACTTTCCTGTTCCTTGGGATAAAAAACCCCATAGAAGAATCTATTCTAATGAATTCATAAACGAAGCGTTAAGGGTTTTAAAAATTGATGGAACTTTAGAATTAAGAACGGATAGCCGAAAATATTTTGATTATTGCGTTGAACTTCTTACAAATCTTCCAAAAGGAAATATTTCTATAGATATTAACAAAGATTTAGAAGTTTCTAGCAAATATGAAGATAGATGGAAAAAAATGGGTAAAAATATTTATGATGTAGTTTTAACTTCATTTAATGAAGATTTACCTAGAAAAATTGACAAAGACTTCTCTTTTGATGGAAAAATTGAAAACTTCGATTTAATAAAATTATTTGATAATTTACCAAGAAAATCTATGGTAATGGATGGATATTTTGTTCATTTCATTAATACATTCAAAATTTTAAATGAAGAAAATTCAGGTTTAATTGAAGTTACATTTGGAAATTTTGATAGACCTGTTAGCAAATATATTTTAGTAAAAGATGGTAAGTTTTCATACTATCAAGGAAATCCTATTCCAACTTCATCAAATAATATTGCCCATAAAAAAATAAAAGAGATACTTTTTACATGATTACAGCTAAGAATATCTACTTATCATATGATGACAATAAATACGTTATAAAAAAAGGAAACTTTTTTGTAAAACCTAAAGAGTTTATTTTTATAGGTGGAAATTCTGGTAGTGGTAAATCTACTCTTTTAAAATCATTTTACGGAGAAATACCATTAAAGCATGGTAGTTTAAAAATTGATGGTCAAGAAGTATTTGGAATTTCTGGTCAAAAATTAAGACAGTTAAGAAAAGATATTGGAATTATTTTTCAAGATTACAAACTTGTAAATGAGTTTACAATTGAAGAAAATATTATGATTCCATTAAAAATAAATGGCTATTCAAATGATATTTGTAAATCACAAGCAGCTAAATTATTATCTCACGTTAAACTATCTCATAGAGCTGGTTTTCATCCAAATGAACTAAGTGGTGGGGAACAGCAAAGAGTTGCTGTTGCAAGAGCTTTAGCTCATAATCCAAAAATTATTATTGCAGATGAGCCTACGGGAAATCTTGATGATTTTTCAGCTGATGTTGTATGGAATTTATTAAAGGGTGCAAATGAACAACTTGGAATAACAATAGTTGTTGTAACTCATAGAGTGCCTAAAAATTTAGGTATTAAATTTAGACAACTTTCTATTGAGGATGGTATTATATATGAAGTCTCTTAGAAATTTTCTTGCTTTTTTAATTCCATTACTTTCAATGTTAGTTACATTTTCAATTTTTTTATTGATTACTAATGTAGTTAATAGCTACAAAGAAAAAATTGCAAATGATTATTCAATAGTAATAGTTGCTAACACACCAATTATTGAAGATAATTTTAAATCATTAGCTGGAATAGATGTGGATAGAATAGAAGCTCTAGGAAAAGAAAATATAATCAATAATATCAAAAGTAATTTATCAAAAAGTTCAGTTGATTTACTTGAGAAAAAGTTGCCATTTTTTTATCAAATCTATTTAGAAGAGTTTCCAACTTCTACACAATTAAATCAAATAAATAATGAATTAAATAACAATAGAAATATTAGAAATGTAGAAATATTTTCAAAGGATCACAATCAAATATATTTATTATTATTGCTTTTAAACTCTATTTCTTTCATATTGTTTTTTATTATTACAATTTTTGCTATAATAATTTTGGCTAAACAAATAAAATTATGGTTCCATGAACATAGAACTAGAATAACAATTTTAAGGTTACATGGAGCATCTATTATTTACAGTGCATCTTCAATTATTAATTATGCAATATTAAGTTCATTTACTGCATTTGTAATTGTTGCTGGTTTTTATTATTACACTATAAATAATTTAGGTGTTCTTTTCCCTATTGAATTGCAAGAGATTCTAGTTGTGAGAATTGATTATATATTTGACATTATTAAAATGTTTTTATTATCTTTTATAATTTCAATTTGCACAATTTTTGGAGTATTATTCAAATATAAGATAGACAATGACTAAAAAAATATTTATTTCGACATTACTTAGTATTTCACTGTTAACATCAAGTACAATAGATACTAAAATCAGTAATAACAAAAAAATATTAAATGAAAATAGTTCTATTGAAAACAAAACAAAACTTAAAATTAAAGAATTAGCTGCAAGAATAGAAAAGCAAAACAGTGATTTAGAAAAACTTGAAGCAGATATAAATTCCATTGATAATGATATTAAAAAACATGAAGATTTATTAAATCAATCTCAACAAAGACTTGATGATTTAAAAGAAAAATCATCATATTTAAAAAAACAAAAGACTCAAAATGAGTCTCAAATTGTTGACACTATAATCCAAGACTTTACAAGTTCTATTGCCCTAAAACTTGCATCAAAAATTAATTTAAAAGAGATGTTAGATAAAGAAATCTATACAATTCTATCTGAAAATTCGAAGGATGAAATTTTAAGACTAGATAATTCTTATGAATTAGTTAGTAATAACACTTTTAAAAACAAAGAAACCATAAAAAAAATCACTGACTATATAAAAGAAAGAGAAGATACTAAAAAGACATTAAATTCTCTTGTTCTAAAGCATACTTCTTCTTTGGAAAACCTTGAAATTCAACATAGGGTATATCAACAAGAATTAAAAAAAGTAATTCAACAGCAAGAATCTTTAAAAGATCTATTATCTGAATTAAATATCTTAAAGAAAAAAGAGATTGAAAAAGAAAAAGATAGACAAGAAAAACTTGCAAAATTAAAGTTTGAAAGAGAAAAAATTGCAAGGCAAAAACAAGAAGAGAAAAAAAATTCAAATTCTAAAATAACTACTGCAAAAGAAATAAATGATTCTTATGCTAATAATGTTGATTTAGATGATGTTAGAAAAATTGGATCATCTACTTCAGGAATTAAAATAACTAGATACAATGGTGATAAAACTATCGCTCCATTAAAAGATTTTGAAGTTGTGAAAAGTTTTGGGACATATTATGACCCTGTTTATAAAATTAAACTATTTAATGAATCAATTGTTTTAAAAACAAAAGAGCCTAAAGCAAAAGTTGTAACTGTTTTAAATGGTAAAATAGTTTATGCAAAGAAAAATGCAGGTATGTTAGAAAATGTTGTAATTGTTCAACATCAAAATGGATTGCATACTATTTATTCTCATTTAGATGAGATTGCTCCAACATTAAAAGTTGGGAAATGGGTTAAAAAAGGTTATGTTGTTGGAAGAGTAAATGATAGTTTGATGTTTCAAGCAACAAAAAACTCTTATCATATTAATCCAGAAGACTTATTTAGCATTTAATAAAGAAAAAAAGAGAACTAATGAAATATAAACATATTATTTTAATAAGTCTTATTACACTTATGTTTCAAGGATGCATTGTAGGTGATGTTGTTGCATTGCCATTTAGAGTTACAGGTGCAGTTGTAAATGTTGTTGCGCCCGATGCAGTTGGTGATGCAATCTCTGGAACGGGTGATGTTCTAGATGCAGCAATACCATTTTAACAAAATTATATTTTCAAATAAACTAAGGATATACTATTATTTTACATGACAAAAACTTGCAAGAACAATTTAAAGAGTTCTGCAAAAAAAATAAACCCACAGATATAATTCAAGCAATAGAATACTTCACAATATTTGGTGGTTTAGATATTACTTTAAATCTAAATAAACCTATTGAGCAATTAATTAAAGAGAGTATCTTAAATCAATATGATGAATTAAGAAATGAAATCAATTCATACACAAAAGGATATCATGTTCATCATGCAATTTTAAGTGCTGCTGCTATTGGGGATAGAAGAACTCATTCTACATTTAAAAAAGCACATGTTAGTTCAGAAGAAGGAATTAAGTGTTTAGAAAGTTTAACTGATTTAGGAATTGTTGAATTAGAAACTTCAATGCATTACTTAACTAAGCAGAGAAATGATGATAGTATTTCTAAAAAAATCATCTTTACTACTCCATTTTTTAGATTTTGGTTTGCCTTTGTATCACCTATTTATAAAGGTATAAAAGAAGGAAATTATGAAGAGTTTGATACTTTATATGAGAATAATAAAAATGAGTTTTCAGACCATATATTTGAAGAACTTTGTTTAGAATATTTGGTTGAATTTTACAAAGAAGATGAATTAGTTAAACTAGGTAAATATTGGGACAATAATAGTTCTATAGATTTACTTGCCAAAACTAAATCAGGTAAAATTATAGCTGGTTCATGTAAATATACAAATACAAAAATTAAAAAAAATGAATTAAACAAATTAATGGATAATTGCAAAAAAATTGGCTTAGAAGTAGACGTTTTTGTTTTATTTTCTAAAGTGGGATATTCAAACGAACTAAAAGCATTAAAAAATGATCAAATCAAACTTTTTAATGCTAAAAGTTTAAAACTTTTAATTGACTAAAAACTAAATGAGATTTATTAAATCTCATTTAGTTTATCATCATACTCTTGAGTTAACTCTTCAAGTTTAATCTGTAAATCTAAAAGTTTAGATTCTAAACTTGCCTTGTCATTTCCACTAGCAGATGAAATTTTTTCTTCATACTCCTGAATCTCTTTTTTTATAGGAGCTAAAGCTTGACTTTTTTGGGCAACCATTGCTGCTCTAAGTCTTTTTCTCTCTTTTTTATCAAGTTTTGGCTTTTGAACCTTTGGTTTTTCTTTTTTATTATCAGATGTTTCTTCATCGTCCCAACCAATCTTTTCTAAGAATTCATCATAAGTTCCATTGAAATAATCAGCTTCATCATTTCTAAATACAATTAATCTATCACAAACTTCTCTTAATAACTCTTCTGAGTGCGTTACAATTATACAAGAACCAGCGAATGCTTTTATAGCATTTGTCAATGCTTTGATTGAATCAATATCCAAGTGGTTTGTAGGTTCATCTAGAAATAGTAAATTTACATCTTGAGCGATAATTTTACCAAGCATTACCCTACTCTTTTCTCCCCCTGATAAAAGTGAAATTTTCTTTTTAGCGTTATCACCACTAAACATCATAATTCCACAGATATTTCTAATAAATGGTTCAGGAAGTTTATTGTTTACAGAGTGAATCTCTTCTAAAATTGTATGGTCTTGATTTAAGTGAGAAATGTTTGTTTGTCCAAAGTGTCCAAATTCACAACTAGGATGAAAATCAACAGTTCCTGTTAATTGTTTTAATTCACCAGCTAAAACATTTAAAAGTGTAGATTTACCCTTACCATTTTTACCTATAATTCCTAAAGTTTCACCTTTACTTAAAGCAAAAGTAATGTCTTTGAAAAGAATATTACTTTTTTCATATCCAAAACTCACATCTTTTACTTCAAGCAAAAACTTAGCAGAAGTATCTTTATAGTTAAAATCAAATTTTAAATCAGTTGCATAATCTAAATCTTCTAAAATATCCATTTTTTCTAAAATTTTAACTTTAGATTGAGCCAAAGTTGCAGTTGCTGCTCTTGCTTTATTTTTTGCAATAAACTCTTCAAGCTCTTTAACTTTTTTGTCTTGAGCAATTTTTTGCTTCTCATAATGCTCTTCATTAGCTGCAAGTTGCTCATAAAACTTTTGAGTTCCACCTTGTATTAAAAAAGCACTTCTTCTAATAATTCCTAAAGTATGAGTACAAACACTATCCATAAAATCTCTATCGTGAGTGATTAAAATAACTTCACCAGGAAAAGATTTCAAGAAAGCTTTTAGCCATCTAATTGATAAAATATCAAGGTAGTTAGTAGGCTCATCAAGTAAAAGCATATTTGGTTCAGTTAACAAAAGTTTTGCTAAATTAATTCTAATTTGATAACCACCTGAAAAAGAGTTTGGCTCTTTTTGTAAATCAGCTTCACTAAATCCAAGACCAAAAAGAATCTTTTCAGCTTTATAAATATTATATTTATCATCTTCACTTAAAGCTAAAGCTGTTTCATCAATCAATGTTTTTTCTGTAAAGTTAAAATATTGTTTTAAAGCACCAATCTTATAACCTTTTGGAATAGCAATCTCTCCTGAATCAGCTTGTTCTTCACCTAAAATAAGTTTAAAAAGCGTTGATTTACCAGTACCGTTTCTTCCAACTAGACCTATTTTATTACCAGAATTTAGTCTTAAACTTAGTTCACTATATAGCTGACTTGTTGGATAACCTTTTGATATGTTTATTAGTTCAATCATAAAAAATCTTTTGTGGGAATTTGAAAAAATGGCAAAGAATTGCCATTTTTATATAGTTTATTTTAATTAAAATTAATGTAGGTCTGCGTTTAACTTAACTTCTCTAGTCGATCTCATAGCTACTGTTTGACCAGTTTGAGAATTAACTCTGAAGTGTACTCCATTTATATCTTGGAAATCACTTCCTTTCATTATTGTAGAAATCTCTTTACCTGGATTAATCTCTTTAAGTGCAGCTACTGCTTTTTCTGATAAAGAAATTTTTGTTCCTGGTAAAATAGTCACACCAGCATCTAAGATACAAGAATCAGCAATAGAAGTACCTGTACAAGAGTTAGCACCTAATAATGTGTTATCTCCAATAGTAACAGGAACACCATCTGTTCCACTTAATACTCCAAGAATTGAAGCACCACCACCAACATCAGAACCTTTTCCTACTTTTGCACTTGATGAAATTCTTCCTTCAACCATAACAGCACCTTCAGTTCCTGCATTAAAATTAACATAAGCAGCACCAGGCATAACAGTTGTTCCAGCTGCTAATTGAGCACCCATTCTAACTTTGTTTGTATCTAAGATTCTTGTGTTATCAGCAGGAATTACGTGATCTAAGAATTGTGGGAATTTATCAACTTTTGTGATTGATGGATATTTTCCTGATAATTTTAATGCAATTTCATTTGCTCTTAACCAGTCTAATTCAATTGGTTGATTTCCAACCCATGCACAGTTATGTAATTGACCAAATGCACCATTTAAATTTAAACTTCTTAATGCAGCTTTTCCTGTTGATAAAGCGTATAATTTTAAATATACAGTTTCAGGGCTTTGTGGAGCTTCATCTTCAAAAATAAATACAACTCTATAATCATCAGCAGTTAATCCTGAATCAATAGGTAATGAAGCTAAAGTTGAAATAACTTGTACATTTTTATGATCTTCACCTTTTGCTTCAGGAATATATGGTCTAAACGCCTCAATACATTCAGTTAAGAAAGTATCTGAAAGTTTACAAACTAATTCAGATTTTGAAGTATCAACGTTTTCACCTGCAATTTTTAATGCATTTAATAAAATAGCTGCACTACCAAAGTTTTCGTTCCAGTTAATTAATGGATAGTTTGCTTGTAAAACTTTTTCTTTGTTTAATTGACCTCTGTCAATTTTTGCAATACCAAATCCGATTGGATTTCTATACCATGATTGTGCTTGAATATCTTCTACTAATTTTTTAAATTCATCTTTTGTATAAGCCATAAGTTCTCCTAAAATTTTTGAGATTATACTATAAGTTAAACAAATAAAACTTTAAGCCTAAAAAATAGTGTCCATATCAATAGAAGCCATAAGTGAATCTACAGAGTGTAAAGCCTGCAAAAGGGCTTTTACATTTGAGGAACGTAGTAAAATTTCATATCTGTATTTATTAGATAATTTGAAAATTGGACTTTGTCCAAAACCAACAACTTCAATATTTTCTAATCTTTTTAGAAGTGCCACATACTTATCGAGTTCATCTTTAACTTTTAAGCCATTTGTATGGGCAAATGTAATTCTTGCCATTTTAACACTTGGTGGATAAAGCTCATGCCTAAACTCTACTTCACCCTCTAAAAACTCTTTATAATCACTTTTTAATAAATAATGTGAAAAAAACTCTTCATTTTTTGTTTGAATAATAACTTCCCCATCATCTTTTCTACCACTTCTTCCAGCAATTTGAATAAGTAAAGACAGAGCTTTTTCTCTAGATTTATATGAATTCATATTTAAAACAGAATCAATCCCTAAAACAACTGCAAGCTTTACATTATGATAATCATGCCCCTTTGAAAGCATTTGAGTCCCAACTAAAATATCAATTTTATTGTTATTAAAATCATTTAAAATATCTTTTAATTGTTTATCAGTTTTTACAATATCCCTATCAAATCTTTTGATTATTTTATCTTTGAAAATATCTTGCAACTCTTCTTGAATTTGAGCAGTTCCAACTCTTAAATTATGAATAATTCCCGTTTGACATGAAGGACATGAGCTTGGAATTTGTTGAGCATAACCACAATAATGGCACTTTAAAGCTAAATCATTTTTATGTAAACTCATTGAAACAGAACAAAATGGACATTCAACTGATTTTCCACACGAAGTACATATCTGATATTTGTAATTCGCCCTAGTTGGTAAAAAAACGATTATTTGTTTTTGTTCATTTAAAACTGCTTTGATTTTGTTGATAATGTTTTCAGATAGATTAGCATCACTATCATCAAAATAATAGTTTTTATTTGAATTAAAATATGTTTTCGTAAGCCTAAAATATGGCAGTTTTGTAAAACTTCCTAAAGAAGCTGTAGCACTTCCAAGTATAAGTTGAATATCATATTTTTTAGCTATATAAATACTTAAATCTTTTGCATTTAATCTAGGCTTTGAATCATTTTTATAAGAATCATCATGCTCTTCATCAACAATAATGCAAGATAAGTTTTTATATGGTAAAAATAGTGCTGATCTAGCTCCTGCAATAAGCTTTATTTTTCCACTTAAAAGTTTTGTTAAGATTTCATCTTTTTTCTTTTTTGATATTTTAGAGTGCCATATAGCAACACTATCGCAAAATACTTTTTCTAATCTTTTTTGCATTTGAGGAGTTAAAGATATCTCAGGCATCAGTAAAACTGCTTGACCATTATTGTTTAAATGTTTTTCAATAGTCTTGATATAAATCTCTGTTTTACCAGCACCAGTTGCTGCAAAAAGTAGTGCTTGTCTTTTCTCATTTAAAAAATCAAAAGCATCATTTTGTTCTTTAGAAAGTTCAATACCACTGTGAAATTTTAAATCTTCTTTTAAATCATCAATTTCACTATTAAAAGGTGTATAAACACTTAAAGCTTCACCAATACTACATACATAATATTGAGAAATAAACTTGGCTGTTTCAATCATTTTTTCATCAAAATAGTAGCTTGAGATTTCTTCTATTTGTGAGCATTTAAAAGATGGTTCTTCAACTTTTTTAAGGACAACTGCATCATCAGTTTTTTTTCTATTTCTTAAAGAAATTTTAACTAATTGCCCAATATTTAGTTCATCATTACTTTGAAAAGTCAATAGATTTAGAGGAGATTTTAAAAGTGCTAATTCATAATAAAACATATTTTACGAAAATCTTTTTAATTTATCGTCAATTTTTTGAATCTCATCTTTAAATTGGTTGTACTCTTTTGAAAGTTTTATAAAAGCTGCAAACAAATCTTTTGTAGTATTATTTTTATTTTGATCTAAATGTCTTAATAACTCATCTTTAATATTTTCTTCTAAACTTACTGTATATCCTAGATTATCTATAATAAAAGTTACTTCTTCTTTTTTCAAATATTAAACCTTTAATTATTTACTTTTTTTCTAATAGCGTTAGTGTGCTATCAATTTTTAAGAACATATCTTGATTGTTTCTTTTTAATGAATCGTTTTCATCTTTTACCAACTCTAACTGCATTTTTAATTTCTGATTTTCAGCTAGTAAAAAATTATACTCTTCTATAAGTTTATCAACTTTGATATTTAGACTTTTTGTTGCATTCATGTCGTATTTTATCTAAAATATTTGCTAAATAAATTTAATCGTTAAAGATTTTGTAACTTTTTTTAATTATAATTCTCAAATAACAAGGAGTATCATGTCAAAATCAGCACATAATAGATTCAAAATCATATCAATTTTTGAAGGAATTTCATACTTAATCTTGGTATTCATAGCTATGCCTATAAAATATTTGGGTGATAATCCAATTCCTGTAAAATTTGTAGGTATGGGTCATGGAGTTTTATTTATAATTTTTTGCATATTTTTATTTGAAGTAACAATAAAAAACTCATGGAATAAAAGTTTTTCATTTAAAATGTTTGTTTTATCTTTATTTCCATTTGGTTTTTTACTAATTGATAAAGATATAAAAAATCCAGATATTCAAGGATAGAAATTGATATTCGAACCTGGTTTTTTAGGAACAAAAGCACCATTATTTATGGATATAATCACTATCTTTTTTGCAGTGATGCCTATAATACTTTTAATTAGCGTAAGTTTTGCAAAAGCAAAAAATTACAAACTTCATTTTGCTTCACAAGCTATAGCTTTAGCATTAGCACTTGTAATAACTGTTTTCTTTGAAGTTTGCGTTAGAATTTCTGGTGGCTTTTTAGAGTGGTCTAAAAATGCAAACGTTAATTACGATTTTATTTTAACATTTTTAGTTATTCATATTTTTATAGCTATTTTAGCTGTTGGTGGTTGGTTATATCTATTTATTTCTTCATATAAAAGATATAAAGCTTTAGGTTATGAAGGTTTTAAAAACACAAACCACAAAAAAATCGGTTTATCAATCTTTTTAGCTTTAACTATAAGTTCTGCAATGGGCGTTTATATTTACTACGCCCTATTTATTTATTAAACTGATATTACACCTTTTGAGTCTTTAAGCCATGAGCTTAATAACTCACCTGTGTAATAAATCTGCATATCACAAGATTTTAAGTTTTCCATTACACCTAAATTCTCAGCACATTTTTGACAAGCAGTTACTTTAACTCCATCTTTAATCATCGCTTTTACTTTAGCTGCAACTTCAACATCATTTGCAATTAATTGTTGAGAAGCACCCCAAATCAATATCTCAACACCATCCATCCAGCCTAATTTAACTGCATTGTGAGCGTATAAGCAAACCATATTCATAGCTGTTTCTTTATTATCAGTTGTCCATAAGATTTTTGCAATATTTGCCATATTAAATTCCCTATCCTTTGCTTTTATTTAAAATATGTAGAATGTAAAATATCTGCCAATAAATATACCATTAAAAGTAAAAAAATAATCTTATTGTAGCTAAAAGTTTTCATATTTATTTTGACTAAAAAACAAAAGCAATATCAGTTATGCCAATATTATAAATATTTACTTTTACACCACTGCTATCTAAAATACTATAAGAAATAATTAGCTCATTTGGATTTTGAATTTCAGAATTAAGCTCTACAAACTCTTTGTATTTATCATAATCTATAATGCTATAAATAAACATAGCTTTTTCTTTAAATTGTTTATTATTTATGTATCTATCATAAACTTCAGCATATTGATCTTTGTCATATTTATCATAAAAATTCTTTTTATACATCTCTTCACAATAATCTTTTTTAGAAAAATCTTTTGTATCCCAAAGATTGTAATCAGGGGCAATCAAAGCTTCTAAATCAGGATGTATTTCAAAAAAATTGTATTTTATATAACCATTCTCATTTGATATTTCATGTGTTGTTTTAATCATCAGTAACCTTTATTTTGTGTATTGAATTTTAGCATATATGGATTTTAAGAGATATAAAAATTAGCATAAAAAAAAGGGAAGTGATAAACACTTCCCTTTTAATTTAGATATATAGATAAAATTATCTAGAAGTAACTAGAGTAGTTAATTCCTCTGAAGAAACTTGGTGGAAGTTTAAGTATTTATAAACACCATCTTTGTTTGAATCGTTGATTTTAGCAGCAACAATATCCATATATTCTTGAACAGTTGGTAATTTACCTAATAATGCAGCAACAGCAGCAACTTCAGCAGAACCTAAATAAACTTTAGAATTTTTACCTAATCTGTTATCAAAGTTTCTAGTTGAAGTAGAGAATACTGTTGAACCTTCAGAAACTTGTGCTTGGTTACCCATACATAATGAACAACCAGGAATTTCAATTCTAGCACCAGCAGCAGCGAATGCAGCGTAGTAACCTTCTTGAGTTAATTGAGCTTCATCCATTTTTGTTGGAGGAGCAACCCATAACTTAGCCTTAGCAACACCTTCACCTTTTAATACTTCACCTAATGCTCTGAATAATCCGATGTTAGTCATACAAGAACCTACGAATACTTCATCAATATTTTTTGGTCTTGAATCATCAGCTAAGATTTCAGATAATTTAGCAACATCATCTGGATCGTTTGGACAAGCTAAGATTGGCTCTTTGATTTCATCTAAGTTAATTTCAATTACAGCTGAATACTCTGCATCTGCATCTGGCTCTAATAACTCAGGATTTGCTAACCATGCTCTCATTTTGTCAGCTCTTCTTTGTAACGTTTTAGCGTCTTCATAACCTTCAGCAATCATTTTTTCAATTAATGCAATGTTAGAGTTTAAGTATTCAATAATTGGCTCTTTGTTTAATTGAACAGAACAAGCTGCTGCTGATCTTTCAGCTGATGCATCAGATAATTCGAATGCTTGCTCAACTTTTAAATCTGGTAAACCTTGAATTTCAATGATTTTTCCAGCAAATACGTTCTTTTTGTTTTTCTTAGGAACTGTTAATAATCCATCTTGAATTGCTTGGTATGGAATAGCATTAACTAAGTCTCTTAAAGTGATACCTGGTTGCATTGTTCCTGTGAATTTAACTAATACAGATTCTGGCATAGTTAAAGGCATCATACCTGTAACACCTGCAAATGCAATAAGACCTGATCCAGCTGGGAATGAAATACCAATTGGGAATCTTGTATGAGAATCTCCACCAGTACCTACAGTATCTGGTAAACATAATCTATTTAACCATGAGTGAATAACACCGTCACCTGGCTTAAGTGTAACTCCACCTCTTGAGTTGATGAAATCTGGTAATGTATGTCTTAAGTTAATATCTGCTGGTTTTGGGTAAGCAGCTGTGTGACAGAATGATTGCATAACCATATCAGCACCAAATGATAATGCTGCTAATTCTTTAATCTCATCTCTTGTCATTGGTCCAGTTGTATCTTGTGATCCAACAGTAGTTGCGATTGGCTCAACATACATACCTGGTTTAATACCTTCAACACCACAAGCTTTTCCAACCATTTTTTGTGCTTGAGTAAATCCTTTACCGTTATCTGCTGGTTGCTCAGGAGCTAAGAACATATCAGATGCTGCTAATCCTAAAGCTTCTCTTGCTTTTGCAGTTAAACCTTTACCAATAATTAATGGAATTCTTCCACCTGCTCTCATTTCATCTGTTAATGTATTTGGAGCTAAAGAGAATGTAGAAACAACTTGTCCATCTTTTACGATTTCACCAGCATATGGTTTTAAAGTAATAACATCACCAGTTTCAATTGAATCAACGTTAGCTTGAATTGGTAAACATCCTGAATCTTCTGCAGTATTGAAGAAAATTGGAGCAATAATAGAACCAATTACAACACCACCTGTTCTTTTATTTGGAACACCTGGAATATCTCTACCCATGTGCCATTGAACAGAGTTGATACCTGATTTTCTTGAAGAACCAGTTCCAACAACATCACCAACGTATGCTAAAGGATGTCCTTTTTGTTTTAAAGTTTCCATCATTTCTAATGGTTTTTCCATTCTAGATTGTAACATTGCTGTTGCGTGTAATGGAATATCAGCTCTTGTAAATGCAACTGTTGCAGGAGATAAATCATCTGTATTAGTTTCACCAGGAATTTTGTATACTGTTAAAGTAATTTCTTCTTCTAAAGCAGGTTTGTTTGTGAACCACTCAGCATTTGCCCATGACTCGATAACTTCTTTAGCTTTAGCATTACCAGCATCCATTAATTCTTTTACATCATTAAATGAGTTATAAACTAAAATTGTGTTTTTTAATTGCTCAGCAGCAGCATCTGCAACTTCAGCAACTTTTAAAGCTTCTACTAATGGTGGTACGTTGTATCCTCCCATCATTGTTCCTAAAATTTCAATAGCATCAACTTTTGAAATTACAGAACAAGAAACATTTCCTTGAACGATATCATTTAAAAAAGCAGCTTTAACATAAGCAGCATCATCAACACCTGGGTTAACTTTGTTTTTGAATAAATTTAAACAATACTCAGCTTCAACAACTGAATCAGATTTTAATAATTCAACTAACTCTGCAGTTTGTGCAGCAGTCAAAGCTAATGGAGGTAATCCACCTTGACTTTGTCTTTCTTCCGTGTGTGCTTTATAATCAGCAATTAAACTCATATAGTATCTCCTATCTAATTTTGAAAGTTTGACTGATTATATCATAACACCTAATAAAACACTTGTACAATTATTGTATTTAAAGCTCAAGTTTAATATTATGTAAACAAAAGTTACACTATTGCTACGATTAGCCCCAAAACTTATATTTTGATATAATTAGACAACATTATTATGCACTTAACTTACAAAGATTGATGTTCAATTTCTTTGCATAGTTCAGGGACAAATGCACAATAATTGTACATAAAGGATAAATTTGAATTTAGAAAAAATAAAAAAACTTGAATGTAAAATTCATGATGAAATTCCAATGACAAGACTTATGAATCTTGAATTAAAAGAAATAAATGAAAATTTTTTAACTACTACTGCTCCATTAGATATAAATATAAATGACAAAGGAAGTGCATTTGGTGGAAGTTTAGCTTCAATAACTATTATTTCCTCTTGGTGTTTAGCAAGACTTATCGCAAATGATTTAGGATATGAAGATTTTGATATTTTAATAATCAAAAATGAAAGCTCATTTTCAAAACAAGTTTTAAAACAAATTGTTTGTGAATGCACAATTCCTACACAAAAAGAGATTAATATTTTAAAAGAAAAATTAACTACTAAAGGAAGTGCATCTCTAAAAATTTCTGCAAAAATAATTGAAGATGGAAATATTTGTATGAATTTTGATGGAATTTATGTAATTAAACAAAAAGATTAAAACAACTAAATTGATGTTCATGAAAAGAAATTGAAGGTTAAAACCTTCAATTTCTTTAATCTAAATTAAGCGATGTTTGTATAAACAGCTTGAACATCATCATCATCTTCAAGCTTTTCTAATAATTTTCCAATGTCATCTTGTTGAGCTTCTGTGAATTCTTGAGGATTATTTGGAATTCTTTTTAGTTCAGCTTTTGTTAATGAAATTCCTAACTCTTCAAATTTATGGTTCATATTTCCAAAATCAGTATATTCAGCAATAGCGATGCATACACCATCTTGCTCTTCAATTTCTTCTAAACCAGCGTCAATTAACTCTAACTCTAATTCTTCTAATTCCATATCAGGTTTAGTAAATTCAAAAATCGCTTTTCTATCAAAGAAAAACTCTAAAGAACCAGTTGGAACAACTTGACCACCATTTTTATTGAAATGCATTTTTACATTTGCTACTGTTCTTGTATTGTTATCTGTTGCTGTTTCAACAAAAATTAAAACACCATGAGGCCCTTTTCCTTCAAAATTTACATCTGAATAATTTGCGGCATCTTTACCTGTTGCTCTTTTAATTGCTGCATCAATATTTGTTTTAGGCATATTTTCAGATTTTGCATTTAAGATAGCTGTTCTTAAAGCAGAGTTCATTTCAGGATCTCCACCTCCTGATTTAGCTGCCATTTCAATAGCTTTAGCAAGTTTAGGGAAAACTCTAGACATAGCTCCCCATCTTTTCATCTTAGCTGCTTTTCTATATTCAAATGCTCTACCCATTCTATCTCCGATTAATTAATAATTAAATTTTCGCGCATTATATCAAGTTTGCAATAAATCTTTCTTTTAAGTGAAATAATCTATTTAAACATTTTCTTCACAATAATTAAATATAATATTAAAAAATTTAAGAAACGGATTGTAAATTGACAAGAAAATTACTTATTACTTTAACTATAATTTTTTCACTTCAAAACCTAAATGCAAATGATTTCAAAGATTCAAATGAACCATTAAATAACAATTTTACGATTGAAGATTCATCATTTGCCAATGAATTTAATTCTGATTCTCTTGTAGAAACATATAAAGAAGATTTTGATCCTTTAGAAGGTTATAACCGATTTATGACAGGATTTAATGATAAAGCATATGAATATATTTTAATACCTGTTTCAAATGGTTACAGAACTGTAACACCAGAATTTTTTAGAGATGGTTTATCAAATGTACTTGATAACTTAATGTTTCCAATTAGATTTGTAAACAATATTTTGCAACTAAAATTTGAAAATTCGGGTATTGAACTTTCAAGATTTCTTATAAATTCTACAATTGGTGTGGCTGGTATTTTCGATGTTGCTAGTTCACAATTTGATTTAAAACCCAAAAAAGAGGACTTAGGTCAAACATTAGGTCACTATGGTGTTGGTGAAGGTTTTCACCTAGTTCTACCAATTTTAGGTCCATCTAATCTTAGAGATATTGTTGGACTAAGTTTTGATAATGTTTTAAATCCATTAAATATGTATTACGATGAAAAACTTGGATATAAAATTCCTGATACATCTAAACAAGAGTTAATCTATAATAGTATTTATACAGTTAATGGATTACCTGAAAAAATGGATCAATATGAAGCTGTGAAAGCTGGAACAATAGATATTTATCCGGTATTAAAAGAGTTTTACAATAAAAAAAGAGAAAAGGAAATCAATGAATAAGAATATTTTCGCAAAATTTCTACTAATTTTTGCATTAGTAACAACGACTGTTTTTGCATTAGAAAAAGAGACTTTAAAAAGTGACATGACTAATAAAATGAATCAAGTTGTTAAAATTTTAGACAACAAAGAATTAAATATTGAAACTAAAAATAATGAAATAATCAAAGTTATGGATGAAGTTTTTGATTACTCTTTAATGTCAAAAATTGCTTTAGGTAGAAATATCAAAAAGATTAAAGATATGGCTCAATTTAATGAATTTTCAAAAGCTTTTGAAAACTCGTTAAAAAAATCTTATTCAGATAAATTACACTTGTATGATAATCAGAAACTTGAAATTGGTGATTTAGCTCCATATAAAAATGGAAGATTGCAACTTCAAACAAAA
>JALRJW010000188.1 GCA_023268955.1 Aliarcobacter sp.
AATGATCTTATCTTTAATAGGTTTATTTAATATATTTGGATCACTTTTAAGTGGTTATCTTTCAACTAAAATGAGTAAAAAAATAATTTTAAGTGCAATTTATTTATTGAGAGGTGTATCTATCTGTTTCATCGTAATAAAAACTTAGATTTGGAGTTATGTATTTATCAACAAAATTTGAGGGTTTATTTTTCATTAATTCAACGGTCATATACATAGCGTATGGGAAATTTTCTGTATTGTTTCCAACATCTTGTCTATATCCTGCAACTGAGTTAATGTTTCTAATAAAAAACTCATCTTTTTTATTTAGCATATCAGCTTCAATTGCTGTAACAATTTCAAATGCTTGTTCTAAAGTTGTGTTTTCATTTGCTTTTAGTGTGATTTTTACATTTGTTGAGTCAAATTTTGGGAACATCTGAAATCTTGATTCACTAATAAATTTAAAGGTTAAAAAAGGAACTAAGACAATAAATATCAAAATAAATGTTTTTCTATAATGCATGAAAAAATGGATGGTTTTATTGTAAACTTTATTTGCTTTTTCCCAAGATGTAACCTTTGAGCCACTTTTTAAAGTATGAGCTGCGTGTATTGGTAAAAAGATAAATGACTCTATAAGTGAAGCTACAACTAAAGCACTAAGTGCAATTGGAATAAGTTGCATAACTTGTCCCATAGTCCCACTAATCATTAAAATAGGCAAGAAAGAAAAAAGTGTAGTAATTGAAGCAATTGTAACAGGCTCAACCATCTCTTTTGCTCCCATTAACGCAGCCTCTTTAGGTGCATATCCCTCTTCAATATGTTGTTGTATATTTTCACTAACAACAATTGCATCATCAACAACAATACCAATTGCAATCAATACACCAACTAAAGTAATCATATTGATTGTATAACCAGATAAATAGATGTAAACAGCTGCAATTACAAAAGAAGTAGGAATACCAATAGCAATAATAAATGACATTCTTCCATTAATTAAAAGTGCTACTATTAAAGTAATCATAATAATTCCAAATAAAATATTTGAAGTTACGATATTTAATCTATCTACAATTCTTTCAGAGTTATCATCAGATATTTCTATATTTACTTGAGGATATGCTTTTATTAGTTTTGGTAATACCTTTTTGATTTCTTCTACTATTTTTATTGCATCAGCTGTATTTGCTTGAACAACTCTTAGAGAAATAGAGTTTTTACCATTTAGTGAATATAAAGTTGAAGTATCTTCATATTTTTTAGAGATTGTTGCAATATCTTTAATATAAACATTTGTAGAACCAATTCTAACTAAGGTATTTCCAAAATCTTTAGCATTTTTAGCACCATTATATGTTGAAATATAATAGTGTTTTTTAGGGTCTTCTATTTTTCCAACTGGAAAAATATAAGATAAAGATGAGATAGTGTCAAAAACTTGAGATTTATTTAAACCTAATGCTTCAATTTTTTGATCATCAAGTAAAACTTCAAAATACTTATCACTATCTCCAAAAACATTTATTTCATTAATCCCTGAAATATTTAAAAGTTCACTTTTAAAATTATCAGCCAATGGTTTAAGTTCATCAATTTTTAATTTATCAGATGTAATTGCTATATCAACAAGTGTTCTTGTTCTATCAAGTGCTTTAACAGATGGTTCATCCATGTCACTTGGTAGATTTGATTTTGTTAAAGTGATAATGTCTTTAATTTTATCAGCTTCTCTATATCTATCAAAACCTTTTTTTAGTTCTAAAACAATTGAAAATCTTCCAGGACTAATAACAGTAGTCATAGTATCAACAGAATCAAGATTTTTTAGATTATCTTCAATTTCTGTAACAGCCATTTTATCTAGTATATCAACAGAAGCTCCTGTGTAAGAGCCTTTTACTGATATCATATCAAGTTCAAAACTTGGAAAAATTTCTTTAGGAGTTTTAGTGTAAGACCATATTCCGATTGCGAAAATAAGTACAAAAAGAACATAGTTCATTCTTGAGTTATCAATGAAAAATTTTAGAAACTTATCAAACATAATTTTCTTTCCTTTTAAAAAGAAAATTATATACCAAAATAATTAATAATTCATAACAAATATTAATTATTAGTGAATTATTTTCCTTCTTCTTTATTCCAAACTTTATATAACTCTTCAGCTTGTGAAATTTCTTCTATGGTTGCTTTTCTTCTGCAAGATAAATAACCTTTTTGCCCATCACATGATTCAAAGGGATAAACAGTTGCAAATACCCAATAAAAACCACCAGATTTTGTTCCATTTTTTACATATCCTGTCCATGTTTCACCTTTAGAAACAGTGTCCCAAAGTGATTTAAAGGCTTTTTTTGGCATATCAGGATGTCTAACTAAATTATGCGGTTTTCCAATTAATTCATCAACATCATATTCAGCAAGTTTACAAAAATCATCATTGGCAAAAAGGATTGTTCCTTTTTGGTCAGTTTCACTAACTAAAAAATGATATTCATCTAAAATGGTTTCTTTATTAGCTGCCATTTTCTTCCTTTGTTATTTCTATATATAAATTTTTACCATCATTTATCTTATAAAATCTAGTTTTTGATACTAGCGCCATAAATTTTATAGTTTTTTAATACTTCAATATCATAAAAATTAACATTATCACATAATATATTAACATTTAATAATTCAGTAAATTCAATTATGTTTTCAATAAATGTTATTTTATTTTTGTCTATGTTTAAATTTTCACTGTATTCTATAGGGAGTCTTATATAATCAATATTAATATGCTTTATTTCTTCTAATGGAATAAATTTTGTTTCATATCTTTTAACCAAGATTTTTACATTGTGTAAATGAATTTCTTCACAAAAATTTCTAAATTTTTCTAAATCTTTATTTACAGCATATGCAGAAAAAGCAAATATAAATCTTTTCGTTAATCTCTTGTTTTTTGAAAGTAAATCTTTTAGCCAAGTAACAAATTTTAAATCTGTTATTGAATTTAAAGATAAATTAACTATTATTTGATAATTTTCATCTTCTTCTTGTTGTAATTTTGTTAAAACTTTCAAAATAATTTTTTTATCAAATTCAATAATTTTATTAAATTTCTCGGCAATTGATATAAATGTACCTATTGAAACAGGCTTATTATCTTTATCAAAAATTGAGCTTATAGACTCTTTCATAATTAATTGATCATTGTTTAAGTTCTTTATTTCATTCTCGTACTTAACTATAATTTGATCTTTATTAATTATATCTTCAACTAATATTCTCCAATCTTCAATACTTTTTAC
>JALRJW010000199.1 GCA_023268955.1 Aliarcobacter sp.
CACAGCATAAACAATATTTATTCTTTCATCAACTTTAATTACATCTCTTTCATAAGTACCTCTTTCTGATACTTTTACTTGATTTGCTTTTTCAACTTCACTAGCTAAAATATATTTATTGTTTTTAAATACTTCTGAAAATGCGATATATTTTCTATCTTCAGGAATTCCTAAAAACTTCTTTAGTTTAGGCGTTTTTACGTTGATTATTTTTACATCTTTCCAAATATCAGGACGTGCAAGCATACCAAGAACTATTTGGTCATAATTCATTCCTAAAAATTCAGACTTTCTAGAAATTTTTGAAACGATGTCTCTATTCATTGATGACATTGGTTTCATTCTTCCTTGATGATCTTGAACAACTAGTTTTGAGAACTTATCAGCAGTAGCTGCTGATTGCTCTTTGTATTTATTTAAATAATCAGCCATCTCTTTTGGAGTTAATTGCTTCATAAACTCTTGCTGAGCTTGTTGCTGTTCTTGAGCTTGAGTTTGATTATTTTCTTGATTAGCTTCTTGAGCATAAGATGATACAGCTCCAAAACTAAGTAGTGCAGCAACGGCAATAGAAGCTAAATCTTTAGTACTTACAAACTTTGTTAGTTTTGCAAATCTTGATTTTTTATCGAAGAAATTTAAAACAAATCCAATAGTTAAAATTAAATATCCTAAGTAAGTTGGCCATTTTCCTGGGTCATTGTTAACCGATAAAACAGTACCTGTTTCATCAGGGAAATATGAGCTTTGGAAAAATAAATAGTTACCTTCGTGCATAGTTCTGTTCATAAAAATCCTATAATCATATTTTTGTCCATCTTCTTTTATAACTGTTACTTCAGAAGCATAAGAAGAAGGTGAATTACTTCCTGGATATCTATCAAGTTGGAAGTCATTTAATCTAATTGCAAAAGGTATTTCAAGTGGTTTTGAACCATAAACTAAATTAACTTTAGTGTCCCCAAACATTAACTCTCTAGGAACTCCAATTTGTCCTCTTTTTCCTGGAAGTCTTACTGATTGAGTTTCACCTTTGTAAGTAACTTCAACAGATAAAAGACCCATGTCAGCTTTTCCTTGTTTTGAAACAGTAAAATCTACATACTTAACATGTATATTTTCATTTGGAGCAAAATTAACATTGTAATCAAATTGATTTAATTTATTACCAATAGCTTCAATAATTCCTGTAGAATCAGCAATTTCCATGCCTTTTCTTAAAGTAGACGCAGCGAATTCAAGTTGGTGCTCTTCATAAAATTTATCTTCACCCTTAGAAACATTTATCTGTAAATATGGTTCTAAAGATTGCATTCTATTTTCTGTAGTACCTTCTTTGATTTGCATAATACCTTCATATCCAAAGTATCTTGTAATACCCGCACCTAAAAGGATTATTACAAACGAAGAGTGGAATAAAAATCTCGCAGTATTTTTATACATTTTGTACTTAAAAATAATTCCCGTTAAATTTACAGTAGTTAAAACTAAAATAGTTTCATACCATATGTTGTTATATACTAATACTCTAGCAGTTGATGTACCAAAATCATTTTCAATGAATGTAGCATAACCGGCACCTGCAGCTAGAATAAATAGTAATGTTAGTGTAGTTTTAAATGAAAACAACAAATTACTAATTTTCAAAACCAGTCCTTTATTTTAATTTATTGTGAGATTATATTTTTTATGTGTTAACCCTAAGTTAATGAGCCTTAAATGTAAATTTTATATTTACATTTTAGAGATAACTTCATATAATACGCTCCATGGATTTAGAAGAATTAAAAAAGAAAAAAAATGAATGCAGAACATGGAAGAATGTAGAGCCGTGGTTCAGCCAGTTAAACAAACTATTTGAATTAAATAAAGATTTGCATATTGATTATGGGGATTGGTTTAGTGTAGGCAAAAAAGAGGATATTTCAGAACAAGAACATGAACTTATTTTAGAAACAGCTAAAAAATTGATTCCTTGGAGAAAAGGCCCTTTTAAAATATTTGGATTGGAAATTGATAGTGAATGGCAAAGCAATTTAAAATATAACCTTATAAGACCTCATTTTAATCTAAAAGATAAAGTTGTTGCTGATATTGGTTGTAACAATGGTTATTATATGTTTAGATACTTTAGAGAATACACACCCGACACCGCTTCGTCTGTGTTTTCTATCGTTTCCAGCGACGTTTCTTGATTCGCGAAATCCCCTTCACACGTGAGTTTCATGACATTT
>JALRJW010000207.1 GCA_023268955.1 Aliarcobacter sp.
GTAAAATCATATATTGATGTCATTTCTTTCCTATTTTATTATTTGTTTTTCTAGTAAATATTTAGTTAATTTTTCTTTAGCCATTTCATGGTTTTTCATAAAATCTTCATGGGCATTTTCATTTGTGTAATTTGTAATTACAAATATCCCAGCAACTGGTATTTCAAACTCTTTTGCGACACTTAATACAGAGTAAAACTCCATATTTTCAATACCAACACCATATTCATTAAAGTTTTTTGTTAGTTCTTCATTTGTTGAAATATAGTTTGAAGAGTTTACAATAGTGTCATTTCTTACAAATTTGTTTTCTGATTCTAAAACATTATCTAAAGGAGTGTAAGCATCACCACTTAAAAAACCAAGTTCAATGTTACTTGCTCTTTTTGATTCAACTATATCTCCAATTTTATAATTTCCATAAGACCCAGCACTACCTATAAAAAGTAAATACTCAGGCTTGTTAAATAAACATAATCTAGTTAAATTTATTGTTGAATTTATTAATCCAACTCCAATAGGAGTTGCATATTTAAATGTTTCATTATTTCCAGCACAAACTATCATCTGCACTCCAAAATATAATTTACATTGTAGTTTACATCTTTATTTGATTGCTCTAATTTTGGCATAGTTGCAAAACTTGCCCCTACTTTTGCTAAAGAAGTCATCTCTACTCTTGGTGTATAATTATTGTAATTTGTATTAAAAGAGATATCTTTAATTTTGCATGAACTTCCAATTTTTTTAGATAAAGTCATTTGATAATCTTTTATCCATGAAATAGCATTAAGTCTTAATTCATCAAAAATAGCGTTTAACTCTTTATCATCAATCTGCCAACCCATATTTCTAATCACAACAGATTCATCTTGTCCATCTTTTAAAAGCATGATTTGTTTTAAAAATTCATTTAAAGTTTCTTCATCTTTTGACTTAAATTCATACTCTAAATTTCCATTATATGATTTTAAAATAGCTTCACCATTCACATAAGCATATCTTGGGTAAACAGAATACTTTGAATTGTTTTTTTCAACATCACCACTAAAAGATGTTATGTATTCAGCAAACTTTGAAACGGCTGCATTTACATAAACTTCATCTTCTTTTTTTACTTGAATTGAAACATTAGCCACTAATAAATCTTGTTTAATTGATTTTGAAAACTCTTTTGAAAACTTAATCTCATAAGAAAAAAGAGTTGTAGTTAATAGTGAACTTACTAATAAAATTTTAAAAATATTTTTCAAATTAAATTCCCTTTATTATTTTTGTATATATATTAAATTCTTACTGGAATATTGTTGTCTCTTAAATATCTTTTTAAATCCATAATGTCGATTTCTTTAAAGTGGAAAATTGAAGCCGCTAATGCTGCACTTGCACCATGTTCAAAAGCCTCTTTAATATGTTCCATAGTTCCAGCTCCACCTGAAGCAATAACAGGAATATCTAAAGCATTTGAGATTTGTTCAGTAATATTAAGTTCAAAGCCTGTTTTAGCACCATCTGTATCCATAGAAGTAAGTAAAATTTCACCAGCACCTCTATCATATACTTCTTTTGCCCAAGCAACTGCATCAAGTCCTGTATCTTCTCTACCACCTTTTACAAAAACATGATAAGAACCATCAGCAACTTTTTTTACATCAATCGCTACAACAATACATTGTGAACCAAATCTTTGAGCACTTTCATTGATTAAGGCAGGATTTGAAACAGCAGATGAATTTATAGAAACTTTATCACAACCTACATTTAATAGATTGTAAATATCATCAAGTTTTCTAATTCCGCCACCAACAGTTAAAGGAATAAAAACCTCTTTTGCTACTTGCTTAACAATATCAACTATTGTTCCTCTATTTTGATGACTTGCTGTGATATCTAAAAATGTAATCTCATCAGCACCTTCGTTGTTGTATCTTTTGGCAACTTCAACTGGGTCTCCAGCATCCCTTAAACCAACAAAATTAACACCTTTTACAACTCTTCCATTATCAACATCTAAACACGGGATTATTCTTTTTGCAAAACTATCCAATAAAAATTCCTTGATTGTATATCTATATATGTTATCTAAATATAAGTTAAAATAAGATAGAATAACTCCTTAATGGAAAAAGTTGTAGCAAAAAAGAAATATGGACAGAATTTTTTAAAAGATTCATCAGTACTAGATAAGATCATCCAATCGATGCCCCATAACAATAATCATATCGTGGAAATTGGGCCTGGCTTAGGTGATTTGACAAACAAATTAGTCAAGTACAAAGATACAACAGCTTATGAGGTTGATACAGATTTGATTTCAAATCTAAAATCAACTTTTGCGACGCAAATAGAGCAAGGAAGATTTAAACTGATCCACACTGACGTTTTGTCTGCTTGGGATAAAAACCAAACCTTGCACGATGGTAAATATGATTTAATTGCAAACTTACCGTACTATATTGCAACAAACATTATATTAAGAGCGCTAGAAGACGATAACTGTGAAAATATCATGGTAATGGTTCAAAAAGAAGTAGCCGTTAAATTTACTGCAAAAGTAAATGAAAAAGAGTACTCTTCTTTAGGAATCATCACTGAAATGCTTTCACTTGATAGGGGAATAAATTTTGATGTTCCCCCAGAATCATTTGATCCTGCCCCAAAAGTTATGTCTTCTATTTTTTCAATTAGAAAAGATATGACTAAAAGTATCGACAAAGGATTTAAAGATTTTTTAAAGGCCGGTTTTATTCAACCAAGAAAAAAACTATCAAAAAATCTTTCATCTGTGTGTGAGAAAAATACTTTAACTGATATCTTTAAGCAACTTAATATTAATGAAAACGCAAGACCTCATGAAGTTAGCGCATCTTTGTATAGCCAAATGTATACAAAGGTAAAGAATGGAAGAAATTAAAGAAGTTACTGTAACTACAACTGAGACTGCTCAAGTAATCGAAACTGTTGATTCATCTAATGAATTAAATGCAATTGATGGTAAGAAACCTCAAAATAGAAAAAAATACAACAATAACAAAAAACCAACTAACAATAACAATAGAGAAAGAAAACCTCAAAACAATCAAGCAAAATTACCTGCTAAAATTGATGGGTTTATTACTGACTTAAAAAAAGCATATGAAATAAATGAAAAAATTCATAAAGATAGATTAAACCCTCATTACAAACTTAATCTAAACACTAGTGCTAAAATGAGAATTACTCCACTTGGTGGATTAAATGAAATCGGTGGAAACATGATGGTATGTGAAACTGAAAATTCAGCTATTATCGTTGATGTTGGTATGAGTTTCCCCGATGAAGATATGCATGGTGTTGATATCTTAATTCCTGATTTCTCATATATTAGAGAGATTAAAGATAAGATTGCTGGTGTTGTAATTACACATGGACATGAAGACCATATTGGAGCAATGCCATATTTATTTAAAGAGATGCAATTCCCAATCTATGGAACATCATTACCATTAGAAATGATTGGTTCAAAATTTGATGAACATAAAATGAGAGAACACAGAAAACTATTTAGACCTATTCAAAAAAGAACTCCTGTTAAAATTGGTGAATTTGAAGTTGAATGGATGCATATTACTCACTCAATTATTGATTCATCTGCAATTGCTGTTACAACTGAAGCTGGAACTTGGATTCACACTGGAGACTTTAAAATTGATCATACTCCTGTAGATGGTTTCCCTACAGATATTCATAGATTAGCTCATTATGGTGAAAAGGGTGTATTAGTTTTAACTTCAGATTCAACAAACTCACATGCACCTGGATTTACAAAATCTGAAAAATCAGTTTATCCAACATTTGAAAGATTATTTGCAAGTTCTCAAAACGGTAGAGTTATTATGTCTACATTCTCTTCAAATATTCATAGAGTTGCACAAGCTATTGAAGTTGCTTTAAAATATGGAAGAAAAATCTGTGTAATTGGTAGATCAATGGAAAAAAATCTTGAAATCGCTATGAGTTTAGGTTATATTAAATTTCCTAGAGATCAATTTATTGAAGCACATGAAGTAAACAAATATGATGATAAAGAAGTTTTAATTGTAACAACAGGTTCTCAAGGTGAATCAATGTCAGCACTTTATAGAATGGCAATTCACGAACACAGACACATTAAAATCAAACCAACTGATCAGATTATTTTATCAGCTAAAGCAATTCCTGGAAATGAAGCAAGTGTATCTGGTATTATCAATCACTTATTAAAAGCTGGTGCTCAAGTTGCATATCAAGACTTTGCAGATATTCACGTTTCAGGACATGCTGCTCAAGAAGAACAAAAATTAATGTTAAGATTAGTTAAACCGAAATTCTTCTTACCTGTTCATGGTGAATATAACCATGCATTAAAACATGGTAAAACTGGTGTTGACTGTGGTGTTTTAGAAAGAAATGTATATATTATGAGTGATGGTGAGCAAGTTGAAGTTTGTCCTAAATATCTTAAAAAAGTTAAAACTGTTAAAACAGGTAAAGTATATATTGATAATCAACTTAACCATAAAATTGCTGATGACATTGTTATTGATAGACAAACAATGGCTAAAGAAGGTATCGGCATTTGAAGGTGCTTATGTAAAAGAACCTCAGGTTGGTATGCACGACTGGGTCGCATCATTTGACTTGAACAGTTTGTATCCACACCTAATTATGCAGTATAATATTTCACCTGAGACATTGATTGAACCAGAAGATTATTCATCTGAAATGCGTGAAGTTCTAAATCAAGGAGTAAATGTTGAAAAACTCCTCAATCAAAAGATTGATACATCACAATTATCTGGCGTTGCATTGACACCAAATGGTCAATACTTTCGCACAGACTTTCAAGGCTTCTTACCGAAGATGATGGAAGAAATGTATGAAGACCGCAAGAAGTTTAAGAAGATGATGATTAAGTGCCAACAAGATTATCAAGTTGAAACTGATCCTGAGAAGAAGAAAGAACTTGAAAAACTTATTGCACGATATAACAATCTACAACTTGCAAAGAAAGTATCACTAAACTCCGCTTATGGTGCTTTGGGCTCACAATACTTCCGCTTCTATGACTTGCGAATGGCTCTTGCCGTTACACAAGCAGGTCAGTTGTCGATTCGTTGGATTGAAAAGAAGTTAAATCAGTTT
>JALRJW010000229.1 GCA_023268955.1 Aliarcobacter sp.
ATAGAACCTAAAAGCCAAGGCAAAGGTAGATTTAAAAATATAAAAAACAGACTACCAATTACTCCAATAAAAAGTGCAATAAACATTTTTAAGATATTTTGGAGATCTATTTGCAATATAAAGCCTAATGAATTTTTGAAATTATAGGAAAAAGTAATTTGGTAAAAGGTTAAAAGGCTTATCTAAAGGGACACAATAAGCCTTTTAAATTGATATTGAATTTATTATAGTTAACTAGTAGTTAATTTGCTCTGCCTAAGGGTATAAATAAAGGAGGAAAACCTTAGGCAAGCAAGGAAGAATTACATTCTAATTTCTTCTCTTTTTTGTAAGAATGCCCATCTTTCATCGATTCTTTTTTGCCATTCATCAATTAAGTATTCATTTTCTGGTTTAAATAGATGTTTAAATCTTGGTTGCGCACCTAAATAATCCCTAACAGGAACAATGTTCTTAGGTCTATAAGTAATATTTAACTCTCTACCATCAATGATTTCATATAATGGGAAAACTAATGAATCAACTGCTAAATCAGAAACTTCAATCGTTTGATTTGGAGCAAATTTCCACTCAGTTGTACAAGCAGACATAGCATTAATAAATACAGGACCTTCTGTTGCGAAACCTGTTTGAATTTTTTTAACCATATCTTTCCATTTATTTGGAGCAACTTGTGCAACATAAGGTGCACCATGAGCTGCCATAATTGAAACGATATCTTTTTTCTGTCTCTTTTCCCCATATGAATGAGTTCCAGCTGGAGCTGTTGTTGTACTAGAACCAATTGGCGTAGAAGAAGATCTTTGACCACCTGTGTTTGCATAAACTTCATTGTCTAAACAAACATACATCATATTGTGACCTCTTTCAAAACATCCAGAAATCCATTGGAAACCAATATCATATGTAGAACCATCTCCACCAAATGCTACGAATTTTGGATCTGGCTCATTTGAATTGATTCTTCCTTTTCTTTTTAAAACTTTATGCATAGTTTCAGCACCTGCAATTGCAGTTGAAGAGTTTTCAAATCCGATATGAATCCAAGAACAATCCCATGAAGTATGAGGATAAATTGCTGTACAAACTTCTAAACAACCTGTTGAAGCAGCCACAACTAAATTATCATTAGTTGCGTTTAATACCTCTCTTACAATAATTGAATGGGCACAACCAGGACATAGAAGGTGTGAACCTTCAAACCTTTCAGCTGCTGTTGAGAAAGATTTTAAGTTTTTAATCTCTTTTTGTGTATTTTGTAATAAACTCATATTATAATCCTTGCACGTTGTAGAAGCTTAATTCAGGTCCTCTAACACCAACTAATTTTTGGATATTACCTGAAATTTTTCCTGCTTTTGCATCAGCATCTAATTGTCTAAAGATATCTTTTAAACCTTTAACCGTCATATCTCTTCCACCTAATCCATAAATTAAGTTTGTAACTAATGGTCTTGCTGGAGTGTTAATTAACGCACCTGAAACTTCATTATATAAAGTACCAACAGTTCCACCAGGAGCTGATCTATCCATACAAGCTATTGCTTTTACATTTTGTAATTCAGCTGCAACTTCTTCAAGTGGGAAAGGTCTAAATAATCTAGGTGCTACAACACCAACTTTTATACCTTCTGTTTCTCTAATTTCATCAATTGCAACCATAGCTGTTTCAAAAGTTGAACCTAAACATACTATAGCAATTTCAGCATCTTCCATACCATAAGACTCAACTACTTTATATTCTCTTCCTGTTAATTCTTTAAATTCAGCGAAAATCTCTTTAATGTATTTTTTAGAACCCATTAACGCAGCGTGTTGTTTTGCTTTGTGCTCAAAGTGCCAATCTTGCTCAGTTTGAACACCATGAGTTACAGGTTTATCAAAATTCAATAAAGCATTAACTTGTAAATATTCACCAACAAATTTTGATGCAATTTCATCAGAAAGTGGATGAACATTTTGTGCTGTATGT